>JBMORB010000403.1:0-6986 GCA_049320925.1 Thermodesulfobacteriota bacterium
CGGATAACCTCCTTATGCGGTTTGTGTATGCGGACGGCCGCATGCCTGTGGCAGTTGAAAAAGGCGGTGTGACACATTATTTTGCCTATGATCAGGTCGGTTCCCTGCGGGCCGTGGCCGATGGTTCGGGCAATGTTGTCAAGCAGATCGACTACGACAGCTTCGGATTTGTGCTGAGTGACACCAATCCGGGCCTTGAAGTTCTGTTCGGCTTTGCCGGAGGGCTGTATGATAAGGAGACTGGCCTTGTACGGTTCGGATATCGGGATTATGATCCGGATACCGGCCGCTGGACGGCCAAGGACCCGATCGGGTTCGCCGGCGGGGATAGCGATCTTTACGGGTATGTCCTGTGTGATCCGGTGAATCTGGTGGATCCGTGGGGGCTTTATTGGTTTCGGCAAGATTGGCAAACAGACTTCGTTGTCGGACGTGAAAAGACCCCCGTCCCGCCAGGTGGGCCAATCAGTCAGTTCATTGAAGATTATGTACCAGCGGGTCGCACATTTGGCGAGATGCATGACGCTTTTGTGGATATCGCAACCAGTGCCGGGTTACCAGACTGGTTGATCAATATTCCATCAATGTCTTTTATTTACGATAAGGCAATAATTGTAGAAACTTTGAGAACTTTGGATATTCTTGATCAACCAATTCCTCCGGAGCAGGTAATGCCATGCAAATGAAAAAGTTGGATTATGTCATATGCGCTGCAATCACGTTTGCGCTTTTCACTCTGAGTAGTGCCATCTTCTGCGGCCTCTGTGACGCAAACGAACAGCCGCAGCCTGGCAATCAATACAAAATCGCCCGGCCTTTGTATTTGAGTGGTATATATCGGAACCTTAACAAACGACAACTCGACAGGCAGTCGGCGGTTGGGTCTTTAACTACTGTGCGATTTTCGGGCCCTGAGGTGGCATTTCAATGCATAGTACCAGCAGGCACGATCATGACCATCATAGGCCCGGCACCTAGAGCTTGGTATCTTCCCTTTTTAGCCAATCAGTACTTTGTACGATTAGACCCGGATCTGTCGCGTGGGCTGGACGTTGAGCTTGAACTTAATCGCGGGATAGAGGGAAACTTGGATGGGTTGAATCCGGATTTATTTGAACGGATTATTGCGCCGGAGACGAAGTCAGAAGACGGTGTCATTCATGCCAAGTGAAGCCAAGGAGAAAAAGCTTTCTACTCCGCAGAACTGGCGGCAAGTGAGATGCCAGTGTGCGAAGACTCATACTTTAGATTAGACCCGTCACCTGCAGGCCGCACTTGAGGTCTTGGCAGGACCGCCGGTTTGTGATAATTCCTGATGACGCTGGGCGTTTTTAAAAGCCCCAAAAACCTCAAAAGTCGTTTCAGGAGTATATATGAGCACGGAACCGGAAAAAATTATTTATACCATGGTGCGGGTGAGCAAGTTCTACCAGACCCGGCAGGTATTAAAAGACATCTCGCTTTCCTATTTTTACGGCGCCAAGATCGGGGTGCTGGGCCTCAACGGGTCGGGTAAAAGCTCGCTGTTGCGGATCATGGCTGGCGTGGATGCCGAGTTCGACGGCCAGGCCGTGCTGTCGCCAGGGCACACCCTGGGCTTTCTGGAGCAGGAGCCGCAACTGGACCCGGCCAAAACCGTCCGGGCCGTGGTGGAAGAAGGCATGAGCGAGGCCGTGGCCCTGGTCAATGAATACAATTCCATCAGCGAAAAGTTCGCCGAGCCCATGGAAGACGACGAGATGAACAGGCTCATCGAGCGCCAGGGCGTGCTTCAAGAAAAAATAGACCACATGGACGCATGGGACATAGACTCGCGCCTGGAGATGGCCATGGACGCCCTGCGCTGCCCCCCCGGCGACACGCCCGTCAAGGTGCTTTCCGGCGGTGAAAAACGGCGGGTGGCCCTCTGCCGCCTGCTGCTTCAGAAGCCGGATATCCTGCTGCTCGACGAGCCCACCAACCACCTGGACGCGGAAACCGTGGCCTGGCTGGAGCGCCACCTGCAGGACTACGCCGGCACGGTCATTGCCGTCACCCACGACCGCTATTTTCTGGACAACGTGGCCGGCTGGATCCTGGAACTGGACCGGGGCAAGGGCGTTCCCTGGAAGGGCAATTATTCTTCCTGGCTGGAACAGAAACAGACGCGGCTGAAGGTGGAGGAAAAAACCGAGTCCCAGCGCCAGAAGACATTGCAGCGGGAACTGGAGTGGATTCACATGTCGCCCAAGGGCCGCCACGCCAAGTCCAAGGCGCGCATCACCGCCTATGAAAACCTGCTTAACCAGGAGCATGAAAAATACGCCGGGGAACTGGAAATCTTTATTCCCCCCGGACCCCGCCTGGGCAAGGTGGTGATCGAGGCGGACAGGGTGAGCAAGGCCTATGGCGACCGGCTGCTGTTTGAAGACATGACCTTCGCCCTGCCGGCCGGCGGCATCGTGGGCGTGATCGGCCCCAACGGCGCGGGCAAGACCACGCTGTTTAAAATGGTCACCGGCGCGGAAAAGCCGGACTCCGGAACGCTGCGCGTCGGCGAGACGGTGAAGCTGGCCTACGTGGACCAGGACCGGCAGAGCCTGGACCCGGACAAATCCATCTGGGAGGTGATTTCCGGCGGCGCCGACATTCTCAAACTGGGCAGCCGGGAGGTCAACTCCCGGGCCTATGTGTCCCGGTTCAACTTTGCCGGCACCGACCAGCAGAAAAAGACCGTCATGCTATCCGGCGGCGAGCGTAACCGGGTTCACCTGGCTTGCATGCTCAAGGAGGGCGGCAACGTCATTCTGCTCGACGAGCCCACCAACGACCTGGACGTGAACACCATGCGCGCCCTGGAAGAGGCCCTGGAAAATTTCGCCGGCTGCGCCGTGGTGATCAGCCACGACCGCTGGTTTTTAGACCGCATCGCCACCCATATCCTGGCCTTTGAGGGCGACAGCAAGGTGGTCTGGTTCGAGGGCAACTACTCGGACTATGAAGCCGACCGCAAGCGGCGTCTGGGCAGGGAGGCGGACCAGCCCCACCGGATCAAGTACCGGCCCCTGACCCGGTAGCACAGGATGGTCAAGGAAGACGGCCTCGTAAAAAGTTCAAGATCAGGTCACGCCGCGGCGTGACGCAGTGACGAGTGAATGCAGCGCAACGCAGATAGTGGGCTTTTACAAAGCCATCCTGGTAAAAGCCGTCACCACGTGGCGGATGCCGAGCCGGTCCATGCGCTGCCGGTCAGGGGAAAGGCCGCAGCGATCCAGGGCGCCCAGAATGCCGCCGGAGGCCACGTATTCTTTATACACGTTGAAGATGGCCCGGCCGCCGATGAACCGTTCCATCTGATGGATCACAAACCCCGGCAGCGTGTCGGGCTGGGGCGCCGTGTGATCGGCAATCACCAGTTTTTCTGCCACGGCGGCCATGGCGCGGACAGTGGCGTGGCGCTCCGTCGGTCCCATTTCGTGAAGGGCCAGTGAGATGACGGCCACGTCATAACGACGGTTGATGCATTCCCGCAGCCGGGTGGAATCGGCGAACATAAACTCCAGATTGTTGACGCTCCGCCTGTTTTTCTGTTTTTCACAATAGGCCAGCATGCGCCGGGAAAGGTCCACGCCGGTCACATGCCGGCATTTGGCGGCCAGTTCCAGGGCCAGCCGGCCCGTGCCGCAGCACACGTCCAGCACCGTGCTGCCTTCCGGAACAAAATCAAGAATCATTTGCCGGTTGGCGGTCTCCACGGGATCAAAGAACCAGCCGTACAGGTATCCGTCATACCATTGATTCTTGCCGGTGATTTTCATGGGCTGTTTACCCGCATATTTCACGAGTTGATGTGGCCGCGCCCTGCATTCAGGCCAGGGCGGCTCGTCCGAAGGGTGAAATTTTTCGACATTCCCTGATATTTTCAGCAGGCCGGCCGTAGGTGTCCATTCTTCCGGAAGCCATATCGACGGATGCTCAGGCCGCTTCCACACGGCACGGTACATACCGGTGGAGCGGGGTGGCGGCCAGCGGATCCCGGTGCGCGGCGCTGGTAAGCCGGTTGACGTTGGCCCCGAAAACCTTTCCATCGTAGGAAAGGCCGAATCCGTGGGGCATGGCTACCTGGCCCGGCCGGGCTTCATCGGAGACCTCCAGTTCAACCGTCTCCCGTCCTGCCTGCGTAATCACGGAAACCGGCTGCCCGTCCGCAAGACCCAGCCGCCCGGCGTCATCCGGGTGCATCAACAGCGTGCAGGACTTTATGCCCGTGTTCCACTCGGGGTTCCGCATCAGGGTGTTGGCGTTGGCTTTCATGTGCCTTCCCGCGACAAGAATCAACGGGAAATCGGGAATGGGAGCCAGGGCTTTTTCCTCGGCGTCTGGGGTGATCTGTTTGATTCGGGCCGACAGTTCCGGAATATGAAGCTCGATTTTATGGCCCGGCAGCGTGACTTCATGGAAGTTGTCCGGGTGGCCTTTCCCCGTGATAATCCCCTGGGGCGTATCCAGGAGCTTCTGAAAAATTTCTTCAGACAGGATTGCCATGGGTGAGAGCTGCATCAAGGGCATGTAACTGAACCGGCGCAAGGCTGTTTTTACCACCCCCCAGACCCGTCCGGGGGCAAGCGCTTTCCCCGTGGCCCGGGCAATGGAAAACTCCCCGCGATTGGCATCAAGCAGGAACGTGGCCGGGCGCAGGCGCAGCAGCACGTAAAACGTGACCAGATGCCTGACCAGGGGCTTGAATATGTCTTTTTGCAGAAAGCGGGGGATTTGGGGGATCAGGCCCCGGCCTTCCGTTACCCGGAGAAAGATTTCTTCCGGCGGCAATGTTTCCCCATCCGGACACTTGTACCCGATCATCATAAGTTGCAGCAGCCCCCACAATAACGAGAGGTGGGTTGAGCCCATTTCCCTGCCGATGGTTTTCGCCATGACAAACACCAGCCGGCTCAGCAGGGCCGGGTCACGCTGCGCGCAGATCGCCATCTCCATGGCAAAGCCGAGACGGTCTTTTTTTGTCGCTTCATACAGGGAGGCCGGAATGGGCGGAATAAGGCCCATGCCGTCGGCCAGGCGGGTGAAAATATCCCCGCATTCCAGCCGCTCGCCTTCGGGTTCCACGACGGGGCGGCGCAACTGGAAATAGGTCTCCGGGTAAGTCCAGGGGAAAAAGGTGCCGTCAAAGGACTCATATCCGGAGCGCGCCGGCAGCACATAGTGGGAGAGGCGGGCGGTTTCGGTCATGGAGAGTTCAATGCAGACCGACAGATCCAGCTTTTCAAAAGCCTTTTCATAGGCGGTGGTATCCGGGTAGGACCGGAGCGGGTTGCTGCTGCTGATGATGAGCGCCCGGACCCTTTCGGGGTGATCGGAAAGAATCTCTTCGGGCAGCACGGCCGGCGGGAAAAATCCGGTAATGGCCGGAAAGTCGCTGGTCACGGTCCGCCATGTCCGGGGGTCCCGTTCATCGGTTTGAAATCCCAGGGGGGAGAGGATGGGGGAAAGCACGTTGCCGCCGGAAACGCAGTACCGGCCGCAGATGGCGGCCAGAATCGACAGCAGGTAGGAGGTCGCGGTGCTGTGCCGGTTCATCAGTATGCCGAGATCGGCATGGAGACACCATTCCCGGGTGCATAGCAGGCGGCAGAATTCCTCGACCGACGCCGGTTCAAGTCCACAGACGGCCAGGGCCTTGTTCACGTCAAAGCCTTCAAACAGGGGCTTGATGTCTTCCCAGCCGGTCACATGCCTGCCGATGTAGTCTTTATTTTCCCAGCCCTTTTCCAGGATGACGGCGATCATGGCCCGGGCCAGAAGGGCGTCGGTGCCGGGCCGGACGGGGATATGAATGTTGGCGGCCCGGGCGGTTTCCGATGGGCGGGGGTCGACGGCCACCAGAAGTTTGTCGGGATTTTTGGCAAACTCTTTTAGCACAATGGGCGCCCGGGGCATCTGGTGGCTGGCCATGCCGTTCCACCCCCAGGCCACCAGCATGTCCGCGTTCTTTTCGTCGGGAACGGGAATCCGGTTCTGGCGTCCCAGCATGCGGCCGTTGACCCAGAAAAAGCCGGTCAGTTCCTGGGCCAGGGGGTTGTAATGGTAACGGGACCCCAGGGCGCGTATCAGGTGAATGCCGAAAAAGGCGTCAAAGTGGCACCCCTGGCCGCCGCCGCCCAGGTAGGCCAGGGAGCGCGGGCCGTGCCGGTCGAGAATCTTTTTAAGCTTCTGTGAAATCTCGTCAATGGCCTGGTCCCAGGAGATTTGAACAAAGTCGTTGCCGACCCGCTTGAGAGGATGCGTGAGGCGGTCGGCGTGGTGCTGATGGCAGGCCACGTTCGCGCCTTTGCGGCAGATGTAGCCCTTGCTGCGCGGGTTGTCTTTGTCCGGCGTCACCCTGGCCATGGTGTTGTTTTCAACGGTCACTTCAAGACCGCAGTTCTGGGCGCAGAGTACGCACCCTGTCTTATGAACGGTTCCCATGGTTTTCTCCTTAAAAGTTTGGCCCGGATACTCCACGAGTCAACTGGGGGGCCGATGCAAGCCGTGGGGTATGTTTACGCCGGGGTGACTGTTGTGGGTGTCTTTGCCGAGTGGGCACAAGGGCCTCCCCTACAAACATCTCCGATTGTCCCGCAGGGCAGCGGACCCATCTAACCCGGATATTTCATGAAATTTTTCGACACCTATAAATTTTTATAAGACACGGATTGTTGCAGTAGAATTCGGGCTTTTTTAAAATTACAAACTGTCATGAGCGTTTTGAGGCATTTTTTGCCGATTTTTATGTCGAAAATTTCACCCTTCGGGCGAGTCACCTTGGCCGCGTCTGCTGTGTTGCAGGCCGCTCGCAGTAGATTGACTGCAGCTTCGCGTCCTGCGCCTTGCATCCGCGGCCAAATCAACTCGTGAAATATCCGGGCTAAGGCGGTTCGCCCGGAGTTCTGAAAATCCATAAAATATTTGGATTATGAGATCAGAGCCCCCTTGAAGTAGTAGACCCGCAG
>JBMORB010000404.1:0-6936 GCA_049320925.1 Thermodesulfobacteriota bacterium
TGGCAACGGTAAACCCGCTCTCCTCGCTGGTGTAGGTGATGCGCTCCAACTGGCCTGTCAACACGGTTCCCATGGCAGACAGCATACCATCTTTGTTCTGTCAGACAATCAAAAAGAGGCCCCTGGCACGGTTGCAACGCATGCAACGGCCGGGGGCCTCTTTGAAGACCGATTGATCCGGATGGATTATGAGAAGCTGAACCGCCGGCCCGGCTTCTTGCCCCGGCTGTTACCTGCCTTGGAAAACTTCGGGCGCGATTCCCGGCGGGCCGGCTCCCGATGAGCCGGTTCCCGGCGGGCCGGTTTTGGGGCGGCCGCCCGATGGGCCGGTTCCCGGCGGGGCGGTCGATGGGCCGTCTCCCGGCGATCCGACGCGCTGTCGGCGGCAACCGGGGCCGATGATTTATAATCAAAGGTTTCCAGGGTCCGCTGCTCAATGGGCGCGCCGAGAAGCCGATTGATGGCCCGCACCATGCCGGTGTCCTCACCGGTGATAAACGTAAACGCCTCTCCGGTGCAGGTGGCCCGGCCGGTTCGGCCGATGCGGTGGATATAGGCCTCCGGCGTGGAAGGAACGTCATAATTGATGACATGGGAGACCCGTGTCACATCAATGCCCCGTGCCGCGATGTCCGTGGCCACCAGAATCTGAAAGGTTCCTTTACGAAAACCGTCCAGCGCCGCCTGGCGTTTGACCTGGGAAAGGTTGCCCTGCAGCGAGGCCGACCGGTAGCCGGCCCCGGCCAGTTTCTGGTCCAGACTTTTGGCCCGGTGCTTGGTGCGGGTAAAAACCAGCACCGACCGGGCGTCCGTATGCTCCAGCAGCTTCAGCAGAAACGCGGTCTTTTGATGCTGGGCCACCGGATAGAGCGCGTGGCTCACCGTGTCCGCCGGCGCTTCATTGCCGACCTGGACGATGGCGGGTTTCTGCAGAATATCCGCGGCCAGCTTGCGGATTTCAGCGGGCATGGTGGCCGAGAACAGCAGGGTCTGGCGCTGTTTCGGAAGATGGGTGAGAATCTTCTTGATATCAGGGAAAAACCCCATATCAAATAACTGGTCCGCCTCGTCGATGACCAGCACTTCCACCTTTGATAAATCAGCGGTGCGGCGGCCGATGTGGTCCAGCAGCCGGCCCGGGCAGGCCACCACGATATCGGCCTTTTTCAACTTCTGAACCTGCGGGGTGATGCCCACGCCGCCGTAAACCGTGGCGCTTTTCAGTCCGGTCTTGCGGCCCAGAATGCCAATGGCCTGGTGGGTCTGCTCCGCCAGTTCCCGGGTGGGGGCCAGAATCAGGGCACGAATGCCGCCTTTTGGTCCCTTCATTAATCGATGCAGAATCGGCAGGACGAACGCGGCGGTTTTGCCGGTGCCGGTCTGGGCCATTCCCATGACGTCACGGTTTTCCATGATCGGGGCAATCGCCTGTGCCTGAATCGGCGTGGGGGTCGCGTAACCGGCCTCTTTAACGCCGGCGGCAACCTGGGGGTTAAAACCAAATGCTTCAAAATTCAACTTGCTACCTTCTCTTTCTGTGTTCCTATAAAAAAAGCCCCGGAGTCATTCCGGGGCTTATGTAATTTGTCTAATCAACAACCAGGAACACTGTTATGTAGCTGGGACCATACAGAGAGTTCATACCGTTGTCAAGCATTATTATTAAAGATGCCGCAGATGTAATTCCATTTCCGATTCAAAACAGTCTCATGGTATACGCATCTCGGCGCGCATCACGGATCGCCCCGGCTCTGGCCGTTTGTCAGGGCGCCGGCAATCAGGTGGGCCGTGCGGATGGGCTCGGGAATGCGGCTGTGAACGGCAAACCGCTTTATCACCTGCCGGGCCTGCTCCATGGAAAGGTCCACACGCTGGACAAAAACATCGGCCACTTCTTCCATTGGTCCCAGCCTTTCAATCACGGCCCATTTTTCTTTTCCGCCGGGCACCGACGACACCAGGCTCTTTTCAATGGTCCCCATGTCGGGCCGGACCCGGGAGACCACCAGCACGGGCAGACCGGTCTGCTGACGCAGGGCAAACACGTCCACCACGTTGAATCCGCCCAGAGCGATGCCCTGAAGCATGATCAGGCGGATATGGCCGGCAAACCGCGACTGCAGAATCATGACGCTCAGAACATCGGCCGCATCGGCGCCGTCCCGCTGGATTTCCCCCATTAACACGCCGTCAAACCGCAGGCCCGCGTACACCGCGCCCACCACCGCCACCAGGCCCTTCTGATCCCTGGCAAACGGCGCGTCGTCAAACCCCACCACGTTGGAGAACCGTTTCATTAAAACACCCAAACCGGTAATTCGTAAAATTGCAAGCAGAGTATACCACATCTTAAACGGCCACGGCATCCGCCCTCTGCCGCACCTTTTTCCTTTACAACCGCCGGGTTTCATTGGTACTCTGAAACGCCTGAACGTGGGGGGATATGCCCGAACGGGTCTTTGCGGTCAATACGCGGGTAATCTCCGCAATCAAAGACATCTCAGCATAAAGGAGCCGCCATGGGGGAATGGTTTACGCGACTGAACGGGGTGGAATACTTTTTCCTGGTCTGCGCCTTTATCGGCGCTATTTTTGTCGTCATTCGCATTATTCTTATGATTTCCGGGTTTGGAGACGGCGCCGACTCAGACATGGACATGGGCGGGCATGACGCGGACATGCACCATGCCGATTCGGACGTGGGGTTTAAAATTCTTTCCATCCAGGGGCTTTCTTCCTTCCTTCTGATGTTCGGGCTGGTGGGTCTTGCCCTTTACCATGAAAGCAGGACAGGGATATTGATATCCATGGCCGGCGCCACGGCCGCAGGCCTGGCGACCGTCTGGGTGATCGGCAAGCTTTTTTCCATGTTTGTCAGGTTGCAGGCCAGCGGCACCATCACCATGAGGGACGCCGTGGGCAAGGAGGGGAAGGTCTACTTGACGATCCCGGAAAAAGGCAACGGCCGCGCCATGATCACGGTGGGCGGCAGCCTGCGGGAGTTTGACGCCATCTCCGCCGGCGGAGAGCGGCTGGAGACCGGTGTCCCCGTCAAAGTGGTCCGGGTGGACGGCAACACCGTTGTCGTTCAGCGGGCCGGTCAATAATTCAAAAACAACGAATAGCAACAGGAGATACCAATGGCATCCATAGGCATCTGGGCGATTACCATCATTGCGTTTGTGTTGCTGATTATCGTTACCATGGCGTTTCTGGCCTCCCGGTATAAACGGTGCCCCTCGGACCAGATTCTGGTGGTATATGGCAAGGTCGGAACCGGCCAGTCCGCCCGCTGTATTCACGGCGGCGGCGCCCTGATCTGGCCGCTGATCCAGGACTACCGGTACATGGACCTTACGCCCATGACCATCAGCATTCCGCTGCAAAACGCCCTGTCCATGCAGAACATCCGCATCAACGTGCCCAGCACCTTCACGGTGGGCATCAGCACCGAACCGGGCGTGATGAACAACGCGGCCGAGCGTCTGCTGAACCTGCCCCAGCAGGAAATCGAGGAGATGGCCAAAGAGATCATTTTCGGTCAGCTTCGTCTGACCGTGGCCTCTCTCACCATCGAGCAGATCAACCAGGACCGGGAAAGTTTTCTTGAAGAGATTCGCAAAAACGTGGCGCCGGAATTAAACAAGATCGGTCTTTACCTGATCAACGTCAATATAACGGATATCACCGACAGCTCGGATTACATTGAAAGCATCGGTAAAAAGGCGGCCGCCGAAGCCATCAATCAGGCCAAGATCGACGTGGCCGAGCAGGAGAAAAAAGGCGCCATCGGCCAGGCCCAGGCCACCAAGGAAAAAGAGATCAAGGTCGCCATAAACGTGGCCGAGGCGGAAAAAGGGAAAAAGCAGGCCGAGGCCGACCGGCGCATTTATGTGCAGCAGCAGGAGACCACCGCCACCATCGGCGAGGCCGAGGCGATGAGGGAAAAAGAGATCAGGGTCGCGGAAAACGTGGCGCAGTCCCAGAAAGGCCAGAAAAAGGCCGATGCGGACCGGCGCGTTTATGTGCAGCAGCAGGAAGCCGAGGCGGTGAGCGGAGAAAACACGGCCAAGGCCGACATAGCCAACGCCAACGCCCAGCTGGCCATCAAGGAGGCCAACGCCCTGAAACTTGGCGAGGTGGCCAAGCGCCAGGCTGAGGTGGAAATCCAAAAGGCCCAGTACCTGGCCGAGCAGGAGCGACTCAAGGCCAAAGAAGTGGTGCAGCAGGAGATTGAAAAGCAGAAAATCGAAATCGCCGCCGAAGCCGAGGCGGAAAAAACCCGCCGGGAAGCCCGGGGCCAGGCCGACGCCATTCTGGCCAAATTCAAGGCCGAAGCCGAGGGCATTCAAAAGGTGCTGGAAGGCAAGGCCAAAGGTTATGCCGAACTGGTTCAGAGTTGCAATGGCGACGCCAAGGCAGCCGCCACCCTGCTGATGATTGAGAAACTTCACGACATCGTCACCATGCAGGTGGAGGCCGTCAAGAACCTCAAAATTGACAAGGTCACGGTATGGGATTCCGGCTCCGGGGCCAACGGCACCACATCCACGGCCAACTTTCTGTCCGGGCTGATCAAAAGCCTGCCGCCGCTTCACGACATCGCGAAGATGGCGGGCCTGGAACTGCCCGAGTACCTGGGCGAGATGGGGCAGGCCCCAAAAGAACAGAAAACGGCAGCCGCGGAGAAAAAGACGCCACCGTCCGGTGCCCGATCCTGAAACAGCAATACTATACGCATACAGACGGAGAGAAATTCATGACACAGACGATCCGCATCATGCCGTGCCTGGACATGCAAAACGGACGCGTGGTCAAGGGTGTCCATTTTGTTGACATCAAGGATGCCGGGGACCCGGTGGAATGCGCCAGAGCCTATTGCGCGGGCGGCGCCGATGAGCTGGCCCTGCTGGACATCACGGCCACGGTGGAGGGCCGGGCCACCATGCTGGACGTGGTCCGCCGGGTGGCGGACGCGGCCACCGTTCCCTTTACCGTGGGCGGCGGCATTGCCGACGTGGCCTCGGCGGAGGCGGTGCTTAAGGCCGGGGCCGACAAGGTTTCCATCAGCAGCGCCGCCTTTCGCAAACCGGCCCTGGTGCCGGACCTGATCCGGGCCCTGGGCGCGAAAAAGGTGACCGTGGCCATTGACGTGGACAAAAACCCGGCCCTGCCGTCGGGCTACGAGGTTTACATCGACGGCGGCCGCACTGCAACCGGGGCTGACGCCGTGGAGTGGGCCAAAAAGGTGGACGGGTTTGGCGTGCCCGTGATTCTGCCCACCAGCAAGGCCGGCGACGGCGCCCGGACCGGATACGACCTGCCGGTGATCCGGGCCATCAAACAGGCGGTTTCCGCCGAAGTGGTGGCATCCGGCGGCGCCGGCAAACTGGAACACTTCCACGAAGCGGTACAGGCGGGCGCCACCATCCTGCTGGCCGCCTCCATGTTTCATTTCGGCGTGATCCGCATCGATGAGCTCAAAGCATACCTGCGCGGCCGTGGCGTGGCGGTAAAATAAATCGGCAACAAACGGGATCTTCCGGGGGTTGATAAAAACATGACGCAAGGCCCGGTGCGGGAAAACCCGGCATGGGACGTGGTGGTGATCGGCACGGGTATGGGAGGATCGGCGGCCGGCGCCGTCTGCGCCCTGCGCGGGTTGAAAACACTGATCGTGGACAAAAACCCCGCACCCGGCGGGGCCTGTTCCTGCTACGAAAAACAGGGCTTCCAACTGGACACCGGCACTCACCTGTTTATCCGGTGCAACAAAGGGCCTTTCGGCGCTCTCACGAAACGTCTGGGCATGGGCCTTCCCATCGATTTCCGGCGCACCCGCTACCTGACCCATGTCCGGGGCATGAACGTGGACGCCCGCATTCCGGCCAGCCGGGCCGGCATGGTCCTGGTGCTGCCCCTGCTGATCTGGCAGCTCAAAATTCATCCCAGGTTTTACCCGCCCGTTCTCCGGCTGTTTTACGACATCGCGCGAATGACGCTCCGGGAGATGGAAGCCCTGGACAGGGTCCCCATTGAAACCTTTCTGCTGCGCTATACCGACAACCCGGAAGTGCGGGCCATGATGGGCATTCTGCTGGGGCTTTTCTTTGTATTGCCCGCGTGGGAGGCATCGGCCGGGGAGAGCATCTGGAACCTGCAAAAAATGTTTATTGAAAACGCCCTGGGCTATCCCAAAGGCGGTGCCATCACCATACCCAAGACCTTTCTCAATGGCGCGCGCATGCATGGGGCCCAAGTGCGCCTGAAGACCGGCGTGCGGAAGATCGAAATCACCAGCGGCCATGTGACGGCTGCGATCCTGGACAGCGGAGAGCGGGTCACCACCCGTTCCGTGATCAGCACCACTTCCCTCAGGGATATGGTGTTAAACCTGACGGGGGCTGACTTTTTTCCACCAGATTATGTAACCCGGGTTAAAAGCATAAAGCACGCCTGGACCGCGGTGCAGGCCAAAATCGCGGTCAAGCGCCGGCTGATCCACGCCGGGTCCATGGTGGGGTGTGTCCCCTTGCGGTTTAAAATTGAAGACCGGGTGGTGCGCGAAGCCATGGCCCGGCTTGAAAAAGGTATTCAGGGAGACACTATTCCCATCTACGCGCCGGTACCCACGAATTACGATCCGGACCTGGCGCCAAAGGGATGCCACATCATTACGGCCGCGGCTGTTGCCCCCACTCTGGACGTGCCGCTTGCCGACAATGAACAGGCCTGGGCCAACGGCCTGATGGACGCCCTGCACCGGATGGTGCCGGGCTTAAAGGAAAACACTCTGTTTGCCGACACATGGACTGTGAGCGAACTGGCAGACTGGCTGGGAAAAAGTAATGGGTCGGTGATCACCACCGGCCAGACCATCGACCAGGTAGGCGGTTGCCGCCCTGCGCACCGCACACCGGTTGACGGCCTCTATAT
>JBMORB010000405.1:0-6931 GCA_049320925.1 Thermodesulfobacteriota bacterium
CTGCTTCGAGTGCGGGAAAACCGTGGGGCCCGCCGACGGCTCTTTCTTCCCGGATCCCGACGCGGTGTCGCAGTGGGTCGAATCCATGACCGACCGGGGACTGCGGGTGCTGGCCTTTGCCCGGCGGGAGATGCCGCCCGGCACGACGCGAATCACCCACGCGGACGTGGCCGCGGGCGTCGAGTTTCTCGGCCTTCAGGGCATGATCGATCCACCCCGTCCCGAAGCCGTGGCCGCGGTGGCCGCCTGTAAAGCCGCGGGCATCGGCGTCAAGATGATCACCGGTGACCATGCCGGCACCGCCGCGGCCATTGCCCGGCAGATCGGCCTGTGCGAGAGCGGCGGCGTCTGCCCGGCCCGCGAGGTGCTGACCGGGCGTGAAATCGCCGAAATGGACGATGAAAAACTGGCCGCGGCGGCGGACAGCACGGCCGTGTTCGCCCGGGTATCGCCGGAGCAGAAGCTGCGGCTGGTCAAAGCCCTGCAGAAAGGAAGCCGCGTGGTGGCCATGACCGGCGACGGGGTCAACGACGCGCCGGCCCTGCGGCAGGCCGACATCGGCGTGGCCATGGGCATGGCCGGCACCGAGGTCTCCCGGGAGGCGGCCGACATGGTGCTCACGGACGACAATTTCGCCACCATCGAGGCCGCCGTGGAAGAGGGCCGGGCCGTGTTCGACAACCTGGTCAAGTTCATCGTCTGGGCACTGCCCACCAACGGCGGCATGGGCCTGATCATCATGGCGTCCGTGCTGACGGGCATTGTCCTGCCCATTCTGCCCCTCCAGATTCTCTGGATCAACATGACCACGGCCGGTGTTCTGGGCCTGACCCTGGCCTTTGAACCCAGGGAGCCGGGCATCATGGGCCGGCCGCCCCGGCACCCGGACATGCCTGTTCTCACGCGGCCCCTGATACTGCGCATTTTTTTTGTCAGCCTGCTGCTGGTAATCGGCGCCTTCGGCCTGTTTGGCATGGAGATGATGCTTTCGGACGGAAACGAGGCCCTGGCCCGGACCCTGGCCGTCAACGTATTTGTGTTCGGCGAACTGTTTTTCCTGTTCAACTGCCGGTCCACCACCCATCCGCCCTGGGCGCCGGGGTTCTGGAGCAACCCCTTCCTGTGGGCGGGCATCGCCCTGATGTCCCTGCTCCAGGTGGTGTACACCTATGTTCCCGCGTTCAATAAAATCTTCAAGAGCGCGCCCATGGGAGCCACGGAGTGGGGCCTGGTGCTGGCCGCCGGCCTGGCCATCTTCGTTCTGGTGGAAATCGAAAAATGGGTTCGGCGGCGGTCCGGCCACCGGCCCTGACACGCGGCCGGCGTCCCGGGAAATTTCGGTATTTGACCGTTTCCGTTTCTGGATACGGTCCAGAGAGGCCCCAGCGATCCGCCGTCCATGTGCGTTTTACACACAACAGCCGAGAATGGAGAGTGTACCATGCGCACGTTGCCCGAAAAGGCGTGGCACGGCCTGACGGCCCGGGATGCCATTGCCGCCCTTGAAACCCACGCGACCAAGGGACTGTCCGAAAAGGAAGCCGCCGATCGGATGGCGGCCTTCGGCGCCAATGAACTGACCCGCAAAAAAGGACTGAGTCCACTCACCCGCTTCCTGCTTCAATTCAAACAACCCCTGGTGATCATCCTGCTGGCCGCGGCCCTGATCACCTTTTTTCTGGCCGAGTACGTCGACGCGGCGGTGATCCTTGCCGTGGTGCTGGTCAACGCCGTCATCGGTTTTATGCAGGAGGCAAAGGCGCTCAAAGCCATCGAATCTCTGGCCAGGGCCATGACCAGCGAAGCCACGGTGGTACGGGATGGCGAGAAGCAGCGGCTTCCCTCTCGCCTGCTGGTGCCCGGCGACCTGGTCCTGCTCCAATCCGGTGACAAGGTGCCCGCCGACATGCGTCTGACAAGCGTCCGTGAGCTGCAGATCGACGAAAGCGCCCTTACCGGCGAAAGCGTTCCGGTTCAAAAGGAAGACACCCCCCTGGAAACCGACAGTGTCGTGGGGGACCGGCGCAACATGGTTTACTCTTCCACCCTGGTCACTTACGGCAGCGGCCGGGGCGTGGTGGTGGCCACCGGGGACCGCTCCGAGATCGGCCGCATTAACCAGCTCATCGCCTCGGCCGACGTGCTGGAAACCCCGCTGACCAGAAAAATTCACCAGTTTTCCGGTATTCTGCTTTATGCCATTCTGGCCATGGCGGTCCTGACCTTTGCCGTGGGGGTTCTCCGGGGTCAAAACCTGGTGGAAATGTTCATGGCGTCGGTCGCCCTGGCTGTGGGCGCCATTCCCGAAGGACTGCCGGCGGCCATCACCATCACCCTGGCCATCGGCGTCTCCCGCATGGCCCGGCGCAACGCCATCATCCGCAAGCTGCCGGCCGTTGAGACCCTGGGGTCCACCATGGTGATCTGTTCGGACAAGACCGGCACCCTCACCCAGAACCAGATGACGGTCCAGGATGTCGTGGCCGGCGGCCGGCGCTACGCGGTATCCGGCTCCGGATACGCGCCGGAAGGGGTCATCACCCCCGTTGCCGGAGGGCCTGACCCCGGGTCCAATGTCGCCCTTGCCGAGCTTTTAAAGGCCGGCCTGCTGTGCAACGACTCGACGCTGAAGTCAACGGACGAAAGGTGGCGCGTGGAAGGCGATCCCACGGAAGGGGCGCTGATCACGGCGGCCATGAAGGCCGGCTATGATCCCCGCCAGATGGAAGGTGAAATGCCCCGCATTGACACCATTCCTTTTGAGTCGGCCCGCCAGTACATGGCCACCCTGCACGATCCCGGTGAGGGGAAACCGCCGGTCCTGTACGTCAAGGGATCCATCGAAAGCGTCTGCGTGGAGTGCGCCACCCTTCTGGATCCAAACGGCGACCCGGACATTGCCGGACCAGGCGCCATTTCCGAATGGGTCGAGTCCATGGCTGAAAAAGGGCTGCGGGTGCTGGCCTTTGCCCGCAAACAGATGCCGGCCGGCACCACCCGCGTCACCCACGCCGACGTGGAAGAAGGGGTCGTGTTTCTGGGCCTTCAGGGCATGATCGACCCGCCCCGGCCCGAAGCGGTGGAGGCGGTGGCCGCCTGCCAGGCGGCGGGCATCCGGGTCAAAATGATCACCGGCGACCATGCCGGCACCGCCGGCGCCATCGCCCGCCAGATCGGCCTTTGCGGCGACGCCTGTTCCTGGCACACCCGGGAGGTGCTCACCGGCAAGGAGATTGCCGAACTCGACAGGGACGCGCTGGTGGAAACAGCGGACGACACGGCCGTGTTCGCCCGGGTGTCTCCGGAACAGAAGCTTCGGCTGGTGGAAGCGCTGCAGCAGCGGGATTACGTGGTGGCCATGACGGGAGACGGGGTCAACGACGCGCCGGCTCTTCGCCAGGCAGACATCGGCGTGGCCATGGGCCTGGCAGGCACCGAGGTCTCCAAGGAGTCGGCGGACATGATCCTCACCGACGACAACTTCGCCACCATCAAGGCCGCGGTGGAAGAGGGCCGGGGCGTGTTCGACAACCTGACCAAATTTATCACCTGGACCCTGCCCACCAACGGCGGCGAAGGATTGATCATTCTGGCGGCGGTCCTGCTGGGCACCCGGCTGCCCATCCTGCCCCTGCAGATTCTCTGGATCAACATGACCACGGCCCTGCTGCTGGGCCTGATGCTGGCCTTTGAGCCAAAGGAGGCGGGCATCATGCGGCGGCCGCCGCGGGACCCGGGCACGCCCATTCTCACGCGCCCCCTGATTCTTCGCATCCTTATGGTCAGCCTCCTGCTGGTGATCGGCGCCTTTGGCCTGTTTAAAATCGAACTGGCCCTGGCCGGCAATGACGAGGCCCTGGCCCGGACGCTGGCGGTCAACGTCTTTGTGTTCGGCGAAATGTTCTATCTGTTCAACTGCCGGTCCATGACCCTTCCGGTCTGGCGCCTGGGCCTCTTCAGCAATCCTCTGCTCTGGGCCGGGGTGGGAAGCATGGTCCTGCTGCAAATGCTTTACACCTACCTGCCCGCGTTTAACTCCATTTTTCAGAGCGCGCCCATGGGCCCCGTGGAATGGGCCATGGTCCTGGGGAACAGCTTCCTGATTTTCGCGGTGATCGAGATGGAAAAATGGATTCGACGTCGAAGTGGGACACGGCTGTAATTAAAAATGCCGGCCGTGACTTTCTGTGGCGGGGCGTCGGCGATAATCAGCCACGGGGAATTGTCAATGCTCAGGCTGATGACTATCCCCTGGCGCGCTCTGCCCGTTTCTCTTTTATCCCGGCAGAAAGGACCCCCAGGGCCATGAGAAAAAGCGGGCCCATGGCCAAAAGGCGCAAAACAGATTTTTTCAAATGACTGGGGATGATCACACGCGCCTTTCAACATGCTGCGCTGGCGGCAGGATTGACAGGAACGGGTCAGGAAGGTCTGTTGGTGATCCCAGGGGGAATCGAACCCCCGTTACCGGCGTGAGAGGCCGATGTCCTAACCGCTAGACGATGGGATCACGGTTCGTTCAAGACCGTATATAGGTATCGGAACAGCCTCGTTTTGTCAAACAGAAAATGGCGGCCGGCGGCAAAAAGCCCGTAACGGACGGCCCTCTCACCGGGGCCGGTCCAGGCTCCGGCTCTGAATGGCTTCGGCCACGTGGGCTTCCGTGATACCGGCCTCACCGTCCAGGTCGGCGATGGTGCGGGCCACCTTTAAAATACGATTGCAGGCCCGGGCTGAAAACCCCAGGCGGTCGATGGCGGTTTCCAGCAGTCGCGAAGCCTCCTCGCCGGGGTTGCAGTGTTTCCGGATATGACGGCTGGTCATCTGAGCGTTGCAGTGAATATGGGTCCGGCCAAACCGCTCCTGCTGTATGCGCCGTGCCGCTGCCACCCGTTGCCGGATCACGGCCGACGGCTCGGACCGGCGGCTCTGTGCAAAATCCCGAAAGGCCACGGCCGGCACCTCCACGTGAATATCGATGCGATCCAGCAGGGGACCGGATATGCGGGAATGGTATTTCTGCACCTGGCCGGCTGAACATCGGCATTCGTGACGAGGGTCGCCCAGGTAGCCGCAGGGGCAGGGATTCATGGCGGCCACCAGCATGAAGGCGGCGGGATAGGTAACAGCGGCCGCGGCCCGGGAGATGGTGACCTGTTTGTCCTCCAGCGGCTGGCGCAGCATCTCCAGCACCGACTTTTTAAACTCGGGAAGCTCGTCGAGGAACAGCACCCCGTTGTGGGCCAGGCTCACCTCGCCGGGCCGGGGATGGGTGCCGCCGCCGATGAGGCCCGCGTCGGAAATGGTGTGGTGAGGCGCGCGGAAAGGACGGCCCGTCACCAGGGCCTGGTCCTTTTCCAGGCGGCCGGCCACGGAAAAAATTTTGGTGGTCTCCAGGGACTCCTCAAGGGTCATGTCCGGCAGAATGGTGGGAAGTCGCCGGGCCAGCATGGTTTTTCCCGAACCCGGAGGCCCGATCATGATCAGGTTGTGGCCCCCGGCAGCGGCAATTTCCAGTGCCCGCTTGGCATGTTCCTGGCCCGCCACATCGGAAAAGTCGTCGCCGTGTTCCCGGCCGCCCGCGAATATGGCCGCCACATCCACGCTCACCGGAGACAGGGGAGACGCGCCGGACAGAAAGTTGACCGCCTGGGTCAGGTGTTCCACCGCATAGACCGAAATACCGTCAACCACGGCCCCCTCCCGGCCGTTTTCCGCTGGCACCAGCACTCCGCGATATCCGGCCGCCCTGGCGGACATGGTCATGGGCAGCACACCGGGAACCGGTTTCACCGAACCACCCAGGGAAAGCTCACCGGCAATGAGAAAACCGGCAAGGGCATCCTTTGGAATGACGCCGCCGGCCGCTAAGATACCCAAGGCGATAGGCAGGTCAAATCCGGTGCCGCTCTTTTTAATGCCCGCCGGCGCCAGATTGACCGTGATGTGATCGTCGGGAAAGGAAAATCCGGAATTAACCATGGCCGCCTTGACCCGGTCCCGGCTCTCCTTCACCGACATTTCCGCAAGGCCTACAGTGGTGAAATAGGGAAGACCGCGGGCGATATGGACCTCCACGTCCACAATACAGGCATCAATACCGACAACTGAACCGCCAAAGACCCTGGTCAGCATTATTTATGACACTCCCAGTAAAATCGGAATATTAAGCCTTCGTTTGGCCATTGTTGCCATTCCTGATCATTGAGCCATGACCCTGAACAGCCACACCATACCAGAGGCGCCGGACCGGAACAATCTTTTTCAAGGTGTTTTTAACAAAAAAAACAAAACATTATACCTTTCGGAATAGATTGACAATCCGGCGGGGTTTGAGTATCGTATCGTTGCCTGTAAGAAGTTTTTTCACGACAAGAGTAAGGCTTATATATAATGTATTATCTTCAGCGAACCGTGGCCGGCCCGGTCACCTGTACCGGGGTGGGGGTCCATTCGGGCAAACCCGCCACACTGGTGATCAAACCCGCGCCGCCGAACCATGGCATCAAGTTCGTCCGCACCGACCTTCGTGACGCGCCCCGCATTCCCGCGCTTTTTAAAATGGTGACCGACACCAGCCTGGCCACCGTGCTGGGAAGTGACGGCGCCATCGTCTCCACCGTGGAGCACCTGATGGCCAGCTTTTCGGGTATGGCGGTGGACAACGCCCTGGTGGAGGTGGACGCCTACGAGCTGCCGATCATGGACGGCAGCGCGTTTCCCTTTGCCGAGGCCATTGCCCGCGCCGGATGCGTCGAGCAGGAAGCCCGGCGCTGCTTTTTTGTCATTAAAAAACCCCTGGCAATCGAAGCCGACGGCCGGTCCGTGGGCATATACCCGGCCCCTTCCTATACCATCTCCTGTACCATCGAATATGACCATCCCCTGATCGGCACCCAGTCCCGCACCGTGGAAGTGAGCACCGAGACCT
>JBMORB010000406.1:0-6879 GCA_049320925.1 Thermodesulfobacteriota bacterium
ATTTGCCTTCTCTGGTCAGGTTGGCGGGAAAGTTTGTGAGACGAAGACTTCGTTATTTAATATCGAATAGTTACGAAGAGTGCGGGGTTGGAGACGGGTTTGCGTTAAGTCGGCATTACCTCCACCATCCTTCGCTCGCAGCGAAGAGAGAAGGAGAGAAGGATGGTGTCCTCCATAGCTTTAGCGACGGAGGACCGGCCCCCGCCCCCCCCAATGAAATTCTATTCTGTAGTTTTCCGCCTTTGCCGCAATGTGTAGCGGGGCGCACAACTTCAGTCCTCTTCGCTTCTTAAAATTCTTTCTGTGTGGTCCAGAAGTCCTTCGTAATAATCGGGTGTAATATCCAGATTATAATATGCGGTCCTTAATTCTTGAAGATCTAAAGGCGTGTCCTTAAATTCTTCAATACCTCTGGCAAAATTGAAAAGTCGGTTAACCATGGCTTGCAGTTGCGCAAGATCAAATATAGACCCAAGAACAGTCGCTTTACTTATTAAGGTACAGCTATTTTCGTTGAAGTAACTTTTTAAAGCTTGTAATCGAGAATGGTTAATTTGCAGACGACTTAATATTAAAGCTAAAAATTTACCAATATTTGGTTCAGAAAATTCGATACAGCGGCTGAATATTTCTTTATATGATTCGGGTAATTGAGGTAGTGGAGACTGTAAGGGAGTTTTATGCACATGCTCTCCGTGTCTCTCTATTCTCGCCCAAGCCTCCTTTAATACCGGGGCACATTCTTTATAATATTTAGAGAGGTTGCTTAGTGCTTCTGGAAGAAACGACCGAGCAGCGATCCATTTACTGTGTTTTTGTATTTTTTCTTTTCGTATAGATATTGTTAAGGCAATTACACTGGAAATGAAAGCCAAGATACCGACATTAAGAGGTTGCCAGTTATGCCAAACACCCTGTAAATACTGCCACCAATTTTCCTCTCTAAAAATTCCGCAAACCAAAGGAACGAAAAACATGCAGATAGTATAGATAATGACAAATAAGATAAAAATAACATTTAAAACAGGGTGTTCTATTAGTTTTGGTGCTTTGATCATAAATATACCTAAATTATCAACTCCCAAGTCTTGCCAATGCCGACATAGACGTTCATGTAACACCCTCCTCAGGATAGTGCACAAAAATTAGCACGCTGTGTCTGCAAGGTCAACTCCGTTGGCTGCCAGCCCGGATATTTCATGAAATTTTTCAACATGGATGAATAGTCACATCAAACACAGCCTGTTGCGATAATATTCAGACGGTTTTCCAAAATACAAACTGTCTGAGCGGTTTGAGGCATTTTTCGTCCTTTTTTATGTCGAAAATTTCACCCTTCGGGCGAGTCACCTTGGCCGCATCTGCTGTGTTGCAGGCCGCTTGCAGTAGATTGACTACAGCTTCGCGTCCTGCGCCTTGCATCTGCGGCCAAATCAACTCGTGAAACATCCGGGCCAGGTCCTGTTTTTATTTTGCATGCGCCATGGCAGATGATATAGTCGATTCTAACCCAAACATTTCATGAAGTTTTTTCACATTTTTCAAGGTGTTTATGGGCACCGATAATTTTTCAGATATGGCTGCGTCCGCGACCTCTTCCTGCCAAACCGATGGAAAGGCAAGTAGAGATATGATCGCCCTGGTCTTATCGATAATTGGACGCCCCATCTCTGACAATTGGACGAAAGAAAACTTGCAATTGGACGAAAGCTGAATTATGGATAACCGTTATGCGTGAAGCAATTCTATATCCCCGTTTCCTTCAGCCGCGCATCGCGGAAGCCCTGGCGGATTCGCCGGTAGTGCTGCTCCACGGGCCACGGCAGTGCGGCAAGACCACGCTGGCCCGGCTGGTTGGCGATGCGGCGGCGTTTGCCTATTTCACCTTTGACGACGATGTCCAGCGGTCGGCGGCCCAGGCCGATCCTGTCGGTTATGTGGCCGACCTGCCGGAACGGGCGGTGCTGGACGAGGTGCAGCGGGTCCCGGAGCTGTTTACATCGCTCAAGGCGGCGGTGGATACCCGCCGGAAGGCCGGCCGTTTCATCCTGACCGGATCGGCCAATGTGCTGCTGGTGCCCAAACTGGCGGATTCGCTGGCCGGCCGGATGGAAATTCTGCGGCTGCATCCGCTATCGCAAGCGGAGTTGGCCGCAAAACCGTGCGGGTTTCTTTCCCGCCTCTTTGCTTCGGACTTCAAGGCCGGGCCATCCGGGTTCCGCCTGGGAAAAGCGTTGGCGAAGCAGGTGGCCGCCGGAGGTTTCCCGGCGGCTCTGGCGCGTACAAACGAACGCCGCCGCGTCACCTGGTATCGCGATTATGCCGACGCCCTGATTCAGCGCGATATCCGCGACCTGGCGCGTATCAGCGCCCTGGACGCCATGCCGCGCCTGCTGGCCATGGCCGCGGGACAGACCGCCTGCCTGGTGAATGTCTCCGAACTCGCGGCTCCGTTTCAAATCAGCCGCCAGACCATTCGCGAATACCTCACGCTATTGTCCCGTATGTTTCTGGTGGACGAGCTGCCTCCCTGGCACAGCAACCGGATGAAGCGGCTGATAAAAACGCCTAAACTGCACATGGGCGACGCCGGTTTGGCCTGCGCCCTGCTGGGATTGAACGGGGATTCCCTGTGGGCGGACCGCGCACTGTTCGGAAAACTGCTTGAGACCTACGTCTATCAGGAATTGCGGCGGCTGGCCAGCTGGCGTGAAGAAGCGATTGCCTTCAGCCATTTTCGCGACAAGGATCAGGTGGAAGTGGATGTGGTGCTGGAATCCGAAGGGCGTGTGGCGGGCGTGGAGGTCAAGGCGGCTTCAACCGTAACCGGCGACGATTTCAAAGGCCTGCGCAAGCTGAAAGATGCCGTGCCAAACAACTTTGTCGCGGGCGTAGTGCTCTACGATGGCGATGCCGTGGCAGGCTTTGGCGACAGACTCTACGCCGTGCCCATTTCACGGCTATGGGAGGGCGACTGATGCCTTTATACCGAAGACACCCTCGCCGAAATTTGAATTACATAGGTTGACAGATCAAAAAATCGTTAATGGATACCGACAATTTTTCAGACATGGCGTATGACATCATCGTTCGGGCCGCCCGGATTTCCGATACGCTGAAAGCGGAACTCGGGGCCATGGGTGAAAAATATCAGGTCGAAGACGACTGGCTTAACGGGGTTCAAAAACGCCTCCAGATGATTGTCAAAGACCCGGACGAATATGTGGACTACTGGAATCTGGAAGAAGCGGAAGGGGTTACGCCGGCCATGATAAAAAAGGGGGTAACGGCGCTTTGCCGCCGGGTGGATGCGGTTCAGGAAACGCCTTTAAACCAGAGAGGCAAAAGGGACTGGTGATTTTTCGAGGAGATATAAAATGACAAAGAAGACCGCCTACCAGCCGCCCTACACCATCACCCCGGAGATCCTGAACCGGGTCGCCGCCATCAGCGAGGCCATCGGGCGGCTGACCGTGCTCACCGACCCGGCGAAAGCCTTGCGGCTGCGGCGTATCAACCGTATCCGCACCATTCACGGCTCGCTGGCCATCGAGGGCAACACCCTGAGCGAGGCGCAGATCACCGCAATTCTGGAGGGCAAACGGGTGATCGCCCCACCCCGTGAGGTGCGGGAGGTGAAAAACGCCCTGGCCGCCTACGATCGGTTCGATACCTGGAAGCCCGAGGCGGAAAAAGATCTGCTGGAATCACACCGGATTCTCATGTCCGGCCTGATCGACAAGGCGGGCAACTACCGGCGCGGCGGCGTGGGGGTGATGACGGGCAGGCGGGTGGTCCACATGGCGCCTTCGGCGGACCGGGTGCCGCGACTGATGGGCGATCTGTTTTCCTGGCTGGCCGCCACCGACGCGCACCCTTTGATTTCCGGTTCGGGTTTTCATTATGAATTTGAGTTCATTCATCCCTTCGCCGACGGCAATGGCCGCATGGGGCGGCTTTGGCAGAGCCTGATCCTGGCCCGCTGGAACCCCTTGTTTGCCCATATCCCGGTGGAAAGCATGGTCTTTGAACACCAGGCCGAGTATTATGAGGCATTACAGGAGAGTACCCGCCGGACCGATTCTTCGCCCTTTATCGCCTTCATGCTGCGGATGATTCTAGATACCGTGACCATTTCGGCCCCCCAAGTTACCCCTCAAGTCACCCCCCAAGTCGGCGAACTGCTGGCGGTGATCCGGGACGAGATGGGCCGCGAGGCGCTGCAAGCAGCGATGGGCCTTTCTGACCGTAAATCCTTCCGCGAGCGTTACCTCAAACCGGCCCTGGAAGCCGGCCTGATTGAGATGACCATTCCCGACAAGCCCAATAGCCGCCTGCAGAAATATCGCCTGACCGCCAAGGGACGCAAGCGCCTGGCGCGGCAAAATGCGGGGTGATCTTCTGCCGAGGGCTGGCAAGACAGGTTCCAGACCTCATCGATTTTACGTTTAAACCACTTCCCGCAGCACGCGGGCTTTTTTCCAGGCGCCGGAGTGAAAACGGATTGCCCAGACCACGGCGGTGATGAAGATAAAAACCGTGGCCAGGGTCCATTCGGCCACCAGGCTTGGAATGGCGCGATCCACCATCCACAGCAGGGCCAGGAAGACGGCCGAGGAAACAAAGTAGGCCCAGGCCACCCAGCGGGTGTCCCCGGCCGCGGCCAGCACCCACCCCAGCAGAATATTGGCCGCGTCGATGATGCAGTAGAGGGCCACGAACCGCAGAATCAGCACCCCGGCGGAAACGATTTGCGCGCTTTGCGGTCCCGCGCCCGCGAAAACCGACATCAGGGGCACCGGGGCCAGGGCAAACAAAAAGGCCACGGCCAGCATCCAGGCTTCGCACATGGCCAGGGCCTGCCAGCCAATGGCCGGCACGTCGCTGTCCTTTCCCGCGCCCCGGGCCTGGCCCACCAGAATGCCGGCGGCCTGTCCCATGCCGATGGCCGGGAAAAAGGCCAGGCCGTTGATCCGGAAGGCGATGCTGGAAGCGGCCAGTTCCACCACGCCCAGCCGCCCGATCACCACCAGAAACAGGGTCCAGGCGATCAGCTCGCCGCTGACCCTCAGGCCCAGGGGAACGGCCAGGGACAGAAAGTGGTGGAAGGCGGGCCAGTCGAACCGGCGCTCCGCCGGGTCGGAAAAGCCGCCGGACCGGACAAACAGGATCGTGAACAGGCCGGCGGAAATCATCTCGGCGGTCACGGTGCCCACGGCCGCGCCCGCGATTCCCATTCGGGGCAGGCCCCATTTGCCCAGCACCAGGCCCCAGGTGAGCACGGCGTTGACGGCAAAGGAAAACACCATCACCCAGGCAATGGCCAGGGTGCGGCCAATGCCCGAGAGCCAGCCGGACAGGGCTCCGCCCAGGACCGGGAAAAAGGAGCCGGCCATGCAGATCCAGAAATAGGTTTGCTCGTACCGGGCCACCGCGGGATCGTGGCCCATCAGCAGAAACAGCCGGCTCAGGGGCCAGGCCACGGCCAGGGCCGCAAGCCCGGAAAACAGGGCCGCGTGAATGCCGATCCAGGCGGATTTGCGGACCCCCCCCGCGTCGGCCCGCCCGTGGCTGTGGGCCACAAAGGTGCCGGCATAGGCCGCGGCGCCGTACAAAAACCCCTGAAACAGAAGCACCGCAAGGCTGGACGGCCCCATGGCCGCCACCGCCTCGGGTGAGTGCCACGCCAGCACAAGGGCGTCGATGATCTGCATGGTCATCACCGCCGACGAGGAGAGAATCAGGGGGCCGGCAAGCCGGATCAGGCGGGGAACGTGGTTAGCCATCATGAGCCTCCACATGGACGGACGGATACCGGATATCAAAGTCCCGTTGCGCGGAATTTTCTTTCAAAAAAACTGATGCCTTTCCTGGTTGCTCAACATCTTCTGTTCGATATTGAATATTCATCCGGATCGTCATTCCGGGCTTGACCCGGAATCCAGTTAAAAATTGACCTTCATGCCTTTCCATCGAAATCGGGATTGCTATCGAAATCGATGGACCCCGGCTCGGGGGCCGGGGTGACGGAACGCGGAAACCGGGCAGAGTTTGAGCACTGTGGCGCGGCGTACCGCAATAAACGGTGCGATCAGGCGTAACGTTAAAGGACGGGCGAGGCGCCCGGTTCAATACTTCACTGGCACTCGCGGGTTTTGGAAAAGGCGATGTCCGGCCATTTATCCGCCATGTAGTTGAACTGCCATTCGCTCTGGGCCAGGTAGGTGAGGTTGCCTTCCGCGTCACGGGCCAGGTTGTTCTGGCGCTCCTTTTCAAACAGCGACAGCAGTTTGCGGTCGCCGCAGTGCACCCAGCGGGCCACGCCGTAATCCACCGGCTCGTAGGTGGCGTCCACCCCGTATTCGGTCTTGAGCCGCGCCATGGTCACCTCGAACTGCAACACGCCCACGGCCCCCAGGATGACGGCATTTCCCACCAGGGGCCGGAACACCTGAATGGCGCCTTCTTCCACCAGCTGGTCGAGCCCTTTCTGAAGCTGTTTGCTTTTAAGGGGAGACTTTAATATCACCCGCCGGAAATGCTCGGGCGCGAACGTGGGAATGCCGGTGAAGGAAAGCGGCTCTTTTTCCGAAAAGGTGTCGCCGATGCGGATGGTGCCGTGATTGTGAATGCCGATGATGTCGCCGGGCCAGGCCTCTTCCACCACCGTGCGGTCCTGGGCCATGAAGATGATGGGGTTGGCCACCTGAATATCCTTGCCGGTGCGGTGGTGGCGCACCCGCATACCCCGCACAAAACGTCCCGAACACACGCGCAGAAAGGCGATCCGGTCCCGGTGGGCCGGGTCCATGTTGGCCTGGATTTTAAACACAAACCCGGAAAAGGCCGGCTCGTCCGGCGTCACCGTGCGGGTGGCGG
>JBMORB010000407.1:0-6779 GCA_049320925.1 Thermodesulfobacteriota bacterium
GCGGAAAACCCGGATACCGCCTCCACCCTGAAGCAGCCGGGTGCCTTCCCCGCTGTCGGGCCGGTTGATCACCAGATCGACCCGGTTGTTTTCCATCACCCGGGCGCCGGGCGCCGGGGACTGGCCCACAATGGTATCCGTGGGCGCGTCCTCCCGGGCATCAAACCGGATCTCTCCGGCCGGCAGCCCCATTTTCCCGATCCGGTCGATGGCCCCGGCCAGAGAAAATCCGGTCAAGTCCGGCATCACCCAGGCAGCGGGCCGTTGGCCCAGGCCGACCAGCAGGTCCACCGCCGACTCCCGGACGACCATCACCCCTGGAGCCGGGTGCTGTGCGAGAACAGCCCCGGCCTGGACATCGGGCGCGTGGGTCTCGGAAAGCATCCCGATAACCAGCCCGTTTTCCTCCAGCACGATACGGGCCTGATCAGTGGTCATCTCCCGGAGGTCGGGTATGAACACCTCTTTTTTGCCCTTTGAAATGATGATGCTGACGCTACGGCCCTTCTTGATCCGTTCGCCCGGCTCCGGATCCTGCCGGATCACGTGGTACTTGGGCACATCGCTGCTGTAATCCGACGCTTTGACCCGGCTGTCCAGGCCCAGGCCGGTCAGCACTTCCAGGCCATAGGCCACGTTCTGCCCGGTGATGTCCGGCACCACCACCGTCTCCCCGGATGCCACCAGAAGGGTAAAGGTCAGGTAAACGCTGACGCCGACCCCTCCGGTCACCAGGGTAAACAGGACCGCCAGTTTCAGAATTCGTTTAAGCATCTCTTTTCTTCAGGCGAACGCCAAAAAAACCGTCCATGCCGTGAGGCCAGGGCCGTGTGCGGAAAAAGCCCTCCGCATCCACACACGCGGCCAGGGCCGGTAAAAGTCCCGCCGTGCCCTTTTCTATATCAAAATCCCGGCGGATGTTCAAAAACCCGCGCGCCACGGCCTCGTTTTCCTCGGGCTCCATGCTGCACACCGCATAGACCAGCACCCCGCCGGGCCGCAGACAGCCGGCCAGATTGACCAGCATGGCCACCTGATCATGCTGAAGCCTTGACAGATCTTTTTCCAAAAGGCGCCACCGGGTATCGGGGTTGCGGCGGATCACGCCCGTGCCGGAACAGGGGCAGTCGGCCAGGATACGGTCAAACACCCCGGCGGCCTTTACATCCGGAGGCGCCAGCAGGTCCAGGGTCATGGGGGTCACGATGGATACGCCCAGCCGTTCCATTTCCCGACCGAGCCGCTCCAGTTTGGGCCCGTCCCGGTCCGCGGCCACAACGCGACCCTGGTTTTCCATGAGCCGGGCCAGATGGCCGGTCTTGCCGCCCAGGCCGGCACAGGCGTCCAGCACCTGCTCGCCGGGCCGGGGGCCGGTAAAAATCCCGATCAGCTGAGCCGCCTCGTCCTGGACCTGGAACCATCCGGCGCCAAAAGCTTCCATCTCGTGTACCGGCACCCGGGGGGAAAAAAAGGAAAGCGCTTCGGGCGCGTGGCGGCCCGGCGTGACTTGCACCGCCTCCCGCGATATAGAGGCCGCCGCCTGTTCGACTGTGGCCTGCAACCCGTTGACCCGCACCGTTATGGGCGGCACCATGTTCATGACGTCGCACAACCGGAGTGTCTCTTCAAGACCGAACCGGTCGATCCACCTTTTGATCATCCATTCGGGAAACGATTTTGCGACACAGAGGGCCCGCACCGGATCTTTTGCCATGTCGGGCAGGACCGGCCGGTCCGGCTGCCGGGCCGCGTTCCGCAGCACACCGTTGACAAACCCGGCCAGCCGCGCAACACCCGTCTGTCTGACCAGGTCCACCGACCCGCTGACCGCGGCGAAGTCGGGGATTCTGTCCAGAAACCGAAGTTGAAACAGCCCCAGCCGGAGAATATTCAA
This sequence comes from Thermodesulfobacteriota bacterium, assembly GCA_049320925.1. Lineage (GTDB taxonomy): Bacteria > Desulfobacterota > Desulfobacteria > Desulfobacterales > Desulfosudaceae > Desulfosudis. The sequence continues at coordinate 1,895 of JBMORB010000407.1, forward strand.
AACAGCGGTGTCGATACGGTGAATCGGGGTCTTTGAAAAGTGGCCGATGGCGTAGTCCAGGGTATTGCGCCACCTCAGCACGCCGTAAACCAGGGTGGTGACCAGGGCGCGGTCCCGCTTTTCCGGCAGATCGGCCCCGGCCAGGGCCTCGTCAGCCACCCGGTCCAGGGTGTGGTGGTCCCGGTCCAGGGTGTTGAGGATATGAAGGGCCAGGGCCCGTGGGTTGGATGTCATAGAATCTGTAGGTCTTCTTCCAAATCAGAGGTAAAGTTAATGATGCCCGCCTGTCTGTAACGGACAAGGGTTCGAGGATTCAAGGGGTCAAGTGCTGTTATTTAATGATATTGTCAATGCGATGCGCTTTACTTTGAGCCATCATCGTACTGTCCCAAGAATTTTGCGGACAACCCGGTTTTTTAGCATTGCCCCGCGGGCTGAAGATCAGCGGGTATCACGAAAAAACCGTTCCTTCGGCGATGGCGTGGCCTCGCAGAAAATCGGCCACGGCCAGGGGCTTTCCCGCCTCGCCCTGAATGCGCTCAATGGAGAGGCCGCCGTCGGCCGTGGCCACCACCAGTTCGCCGGGGAACCGGCCCACCACGGTGCCGGGCGGGGGCACTTTTTCCAGGGCCACCGGCAGCGCCCTCAGAATCCTGTACCGCCGGCCGTCCGCCTCGGTGAAAGCGCCGGGCCACGGATTCATGGCGTTGACAAACCGGCAAAGCCCCTCCGAAGGACGGTTCCAGTCGATCCGGCCGTCCGCCTTTCTCAGCAGCGGGGCAAACGTGACCTTTTCCGGATCCTGGGGCACCGGGACCGCGGTGCCGTTCTCGATCAGGTCCAGGGTGTCGATCAGCACCGCGGCGCCCAGGGCGGCCAGCCGGTCGTGAAGATCGGCGGCCGTGTCGTCCGGCAGGATCGGAGCCCTGGCTGAAAGGATCATGTCGCCGGAATCCATGCCTTCGTCCATGAAGATGCTGGTGACACCGGTCTCCTGTTCCATGCAGGCGATGGCCCACTGAATGGGCGACGGCCCCCGGTACCGGGGCAGCAGGGAAGGGTGAATGTTGACGGCGCCCCGGGCCGGCAGGTCGAGAACGGGCCGGGGCAGAATCTTGCCGTAAGCCACCACCACCAAAAGATCCGGCCCGATGTCGGCCAGGCGGCAGGCGAATTCCTCGGTGCGCACCGATACCGGCTGGATCACGGCCAGGTCCAGGGACTGCGCCGCCGTCTTCACCGGCGGCGGGGCCATCCGGCGGCCCCGGCCCCTGGGCTTGTCGGGCTGGGTCACCACCAGGGGCACGTCATACCCCCGGGCGGCCAGTGCGTTCAAACAGGGCACCGCGTATTCCGGGGTGCCCATGAACACGATTTTCAATCGTCCTGCCATGCCTGCCTTATTCGTTTTTCGATCTTCCGTTTGTAAAACTCCCGCTTGAGGCGGCTGGCCCTGTCCAGAATCAGGGTGCCGTTGAGGTGGTCGATCTCGTGCTGCAAGACGATGGCCTCCAGTCCCCCGGCTTCTATAATCAGCGGATTGCCTTCCCGGTCGAGACCGCTGACCTGCACCGTGGCCGACCGTTTCACGTCGGTGCGCAGTTCAGGCACACTGAGACACCCTTCCTGTTCCGAGACGCACTCACCCTGGGCCGCCGTGATTTCGGGGTTAATGACCACCCGCAGCAGCCTTCCGTCCCGTTCCTGGGACACGTCGTAGACCACCACCCGCAGGCCGCTGTCCACCTGCACCGCGGCCAGGCCTACGCCCTGGTGGGTGTACATGGTCTGGGCCATGTCTTCGATGAGCTTCTGAAGTTTGCCGTCGATGTTCTTCACCGGCAGGGCGCCGTTTTTCAGAATATCCGCGGGGTACGTCACGATATCGAGAACGGTCATTTGCAGCCTCTGTCTACACCCGGCAGGACGCCATTGATTCCTGATATCGCCGGAAGTCGGCTATGCGGCCAGAATGCGCCGGGCCTCGGCAGCGTCGACCGCGATCTGGCGCCGGAGTTCGTCAATGCCGGAAAATTTTTTCTCGTCCCGCAGCCGCCGGACAAAGTCGACCCGGACGGGCTTTCCGGTGATCTGTTCGTCAAAATCAAAAATATGGACCTCGACCGTAAAGAGATGATCATCAAAGGTGGGGCTGTAGCCGATGTTGGCCACGCCCTTAAGGGCCCGGCCTTCATATGCAACGATCACCGCGTAAACCCCGTTGGCCGGGCAGAGCTGGTCGGTGAGCTCGATGTTGGCCGTGGGGAACCCCAGGGTCTTGCCGCCCCTGCCCCGGCCCGACACCACGGTGCCGCGCACCTGGTAAAAGCGGCCCAGCAGCTCACGGGCGGTTTCCACGTCACCGGCTGTCAGGGTCTTTCTCACCGTGGTGCTGCTGACCCGCATCCTGCCGTTGCCCTCGGTGATTACCCAGGGTTCACACACCACCTCGAAGTCCAGGGGCCCGGCGTTTTTTTCCAGAAAGTCGATGTCCCCCTGCCGATTTTTCCCAAAAGCATAGTCCCGGCCCACCACAATGGCCTTCATGCCGATACGGTCCAGCAGGATGTCCTTCAGGAACTGCGTGGCGCTCAGCGCGGCAAAATCCCTGGTAAAGGGAATGCAAACCAGGGCGTCCATGCCGTTTTCAGCGATCAGCTCCACCTTCTGGTCGTAAAGGGTGATCCGGGGAGGCGACGGGGCATCCGGCCGCAGCACCCTGGCGGGATGGGGTTCAAAGGTGAGGGCCACGGCCGTGCCGTGCAGGCGTTTTGCCTTTTCCCTGACCCTGGCGAACAGGGCCTGATGGCCCCTGTGAACGCCGTCGAAATTGCCGATGGTGACCACGGCCCGCTCAAAGGGTTTGTCGATGCTGTCCAGACCTTCAACCACCCGCATTGCCAGTTTTATGCCTCCGCATACCGCCATGTTTTTGCTTGACACGGTTTTAAAGCTTATATATATAGAAACTTTTTCAGGCAGACGCAACGATTATTATCCGGCGAAAAGCGCCTGCTTCCCTGAGTAGTCAGTGCCGAAGTGGCGGAATTGGTAGACGCGCTAGGTTCAGGGTCTAGTGGGGGTTCCCCCGTGGGAGTTCAAGTCTCCCCTTCGGCACCATTCCTTTTTTGAAGCATTCCCGTTATTTTTCCCCGCCGTTCGCATTATCCAGATCGAAATTGGTCCTTTCAGAACACGCCGGAACGATTCCATGCTGTGGCGGCGAGAACCCTCTCCGCTTGCGATCAGGCCAAGTCCGATCCGGTTTACGAAGCGACCTCGGGCACATGCCTTTCGGCAAGGGTTGTCGTCTCTTCCCGCGATAACGCTTTTAAAAAGGCTATTTCGATGCAGACCCGGAACGAGGCCGCCGCAGAAACTCCCGCACCCGCTCGACCAGGCTTTCCACGGGAAACGGCTTGGATAAAATGGAATCAAAATACTCCCGGTCCGGGAGCCACGGCGTGGAGGAGATGCCGATGATGGGCGTTGCTTCTCTGGATGCGGTTCGAATGTGCCGGGCCACGTGCCCGCCCTCAAGCTCAGGCATCATGATGTCGGCGATGACCAGGTCAAAACTGCCCCGTTTGAATGCCTCAAGCCCCTTGCGGGCGTCTTCCACGGCACAAACGGTATGACCGAACTTCAGCAGCGTGTGTTTGATCATCTCCAGAACAGGCTTCTCGTCATCTATGACCAGGATCGACGGCATAAGCTCACCAGCACGATTTGTGGATGTGAGTCTGTCCCTGACACAAGAAGGATATTGAAAAGCCTGGCGTAGAAGGTAACTGACTGACTTAAATAGATTTCAGGCCGTTTCGTGTTTCTAGCACTCATTTGCCGCATCTGTCAAGCGGAAAGCTGGACGGCTTTTAACATGCTACGCTCCACCCTGCTATAAAAAAGCGGCGGCGTTTTTCTGCATGGCCTCGAAATCGGCGTCGGTCAGGCCGGCGCCGCGGACAAGGCGGCGGGCCGTCTCCCGGTCGATCAGGTCGGAAGGGGCGTGGGAATCCGTGTCGATGACCATGCCGGCATCGTGCTTTTTCGCAAGCAATGCCACGTGGCCGTTGGCCAGGCAGTGGCCGGCCCGGGCCGAGATTTCCAGAAGCACGTTGTTCTTTTTGGCCGCGATCACTTCGTCTTCGGTGATCAGGCCGGGGTGGGCCAGGATATCCACGCCCGCGTCGATGGCCGCGCGGTTGGTACCCGGCGCCACGGGCTCGGCCAGGGTCTCGCCGTGAACCACCACCACCCGGGCGCCCAGGGAGCGGGCCTGGGCCGCCACGCCGGCGATCAGCGAGGGGTGAACATGGGTGATCTCAATGCCGGGGATCACGCTGATCGACAGCACGTTGTTGAGTTCCTCGGCAACGGCAACAATGCGGGGAATGATAAAATCGATGTTGGAAGAGTCGCCGTGGTCGGTGATGGCAATGGCGGAAAGGCCCTTGTGCTCGGCCCGCCGGGCAAGCTCGGACGGGATCAGAACGCCGTCGCTGAAAATCGAATGCATGTGAAGGTCGATCATCTCGTCTCTCCTGGCCGTTATTGTCCGGGAACGGTTTTTTAAAACCCTGTCAGGTGGCAACACCACCCCTTATCCAAATCGCTATCGCTATCGGGATCGAAATCGAAAAAATATCCCGTTATCCTCTGAAAAATCGTTTTTCTTATCCTGATTATCCGTGTTCTTTTCTTTGGCGCAAAGAAAAGAACCAAAAGAAACATGCCCTGCAGCTTGGCCTTCGGCTTCCCTCGCGCGAACGCTTTTTTCGGCGCGGTCAGGAACTCGCCCGCCTGCGGCGGGCTCAAACAGCCTGCCCGCTTGTTTCCGAAAAAAGCATCCGCGCTCGGCTGCGCTGCAACGGGCAAGGTCATC
>JBMORB010000408.1:0-6774 GCA_049320925.1 Thermodesulfobacteriota bacterium
ACAAAAACGGACTTCAGGCCGCCGAACTTTATGTGAAAATATTCACCGGCGCCGTGGCCGGGGCCCAGCACAGGCAGGTACGGATAGATGCCGCGGACAACCTTCTGCTTTTTCTGCTCAAAACGGCCAGGGAAGCCGGTCCGGAACTGTTTCCGGTATTGCAGCCGGCGGCGGAAAACATTCTGCGGCTCGAAGAGAGCGGCTTTGCCTTTTTTGTAAACAGCTACTACCAGCTGACCGACATCGTTGCCGCGATGCTGAAAAATCCGGCTGGAGAACCTCTTGATCTTGCGGTGATCAACCGTCTCCTTGAAAAGTACCTGGTGGCGGTTTACCGCTGCTGGCAGCAGGAAAAGGACAGCACGGCCTGGCTGAAAAAAGAGATCGGATGGACATCGGCGTCCACGCCGGAAAAAGAGGCGGTGACGGCCCTGGTCTCCGGCATATCCCATAACACCATCAGCCAGATGCTGATAAAAACCCGGCAGACGGAACTCCGTTCCGCCGATGCCAGGCAGCGCTGCCGTCACCTGGCGGACCTGCCCGGCTATGGCTTTTTCGTCTCGTCCTATCGTAATCTGCCCGGCGCCCTTTTCGCCGCCGGCGGCGACACCGGCCAGGGCCACCGATGGAAACTTTCCGGCCTGTTTCTGATTTTAAACACACCCAGCCTGTCCACCCTTCACGAAGAGTCGCTGCGGGAAATCAACACCACCCTGACCCACCTGATTTCCGGCAGTGACATCAAAAGAAGCCGGGAGCTGATCAAACGGGCGTTTCTGGTGCTGCGCGACCAGACGGCCCGTTTTCCCGCCACGGCATTGAACTGCGTGCGTAACGTGGGGGAGAGTGTTTACAAGACGGGCGACGCCGAGCTGGTCGATTTTTTCATCGACCGCGTGATCAGCCTGGGGTTTCACGCGCCCATGGTGGAGGGGGTGGACAACGACTGGAAGATCAAGGCCAACAACGCCCATATTCAAAACATCCGGGCATGGCTGGGCCTGATCCGGCAAAACCCCCAGCGCTCCTCCCGGCTGCTGTCGGCACTGATCATTCACCTGACCTTGAGCGGTGTTTTCATCCGGGACACGGACCTTTTTCCCAGGGACATCACCGAACTGCTCAACAGTGACATCGGGCCGGTCTATAACCTGGTCAAACAGATGACCCGCCAGCTGCCGGTGTTTTTCAACGATATCGGCGCCGAAGGCGCCCTGCGGGACATCTCCACGGAGCTTGACGAGACCTGCCACCGCAAGGACGTGCTGGTTCACTTTCTAAGAAAGCAGGGCCATGTGGAGGGCAGCAACCGGCTGATCCCCTTCATGGAAGCGGCCATCCGGTTCTGGAGAACAAAAGACAAGACCCTGTTAAAGGATTTCCTGCCGCCCAACATGTATGATCAGGTTCAGACATCCGGGGAGTATGTGGACCAGATGCACGCCCTGTTTACCCACCTGGCCGACAGCGGCGTGGATCTTCCCGGTGGCCTGCTCTCCCTGAGCCGGGAAGAAACAGCCGGCCTGTGCGAAAAGGCGGCCGGCGTGTCGGACCGGGAGCGCCGCCGGGTGGCGCTGGTGGCGGAGTTTTACAAGCTGCTGGACCAGAAATACACCCTCAACCCTTCAGACATCGAGGGCTACGTAGCCCGGCTCAACACCGCCGACTTCCCGGATTTAAAGGAACTCCGGCGGGCCTTTGCCGAATCCAAGGCCAAAAACAAGGCGGCCCGGCTGATCTCCTACCTGGAGCAGCTCAAGGCCCTGATCCTTTCCGACGAGCGGTTCGAGATCGAGCAGAACATCTACGAGAAACGCCACATCGCCGTGGACATCCCCTCCATGTACGGCAGCTACCGGGAAACCAAGTTCGACGCCCTGGGTCTGACCTTCCGGCTGGAGTCCCTGCTCAACGTCCTGTTTGAGGAAATCGTGGCCTCCATCGACCTGGGCCTGATCACCAAGACCACTTTTTTCCAGATTTACAACTGCCTCACGCTTTTTGTAAAGGCCCTGGCCGTGGACGGCTTTTCCACAAAGGAGATCGAGATCCAGCTGGATCTGCTCTCCCAGGGCATCAACACGCGGGGGTTTTCTTTTACCCAGTTTTTGGACATCTTCAAGCGGTTTGCCACCGCGGTCAAGCACATCATCACCGACCATTTTCACAACACTTACGGGAAAAACATTCTGGCCATTCTTTCGGGCCTGCCGACGAACATGGTGCTGGCCAAGTATCTTCCCGGCGACGGCCTTCAAACCGCCGATATCGATCACGACAAGCTGGCCCACCGCGTGTCCGAGGTTTTCTTCCGGGAAAAGATCGCGCTTTCCCTGGGCCTTCCCCAGCTGGACCTGCTGCTGACCCGGGTTCTCAACGTGCTGTTTCACCAGGCCAACACCCTGCCCGCGGAACGGCTGGAGCGGCTGCTCAACTACGATCCGGCCCGCACCATCGCGGCCATCGACCCCAGGGAGACCAAAAAATACGGCATCATTCACCTGGGCAACAAGGGGTTCAACATCATCAAGCTGGCCGGCTACGGGTATCCCGTGCCGCCGGGTTTCATCATCACCACCGAGGTGTTCCGGTGCCGGGACATCATGGACGCCTATCCGCCGGCCGAGGAGCTTTTCCGCCAGCAGATGGCCCATCACATGAAGCACCTGGAAAAGGCCGCCGGCCGCAAATTCGGCGACCCGGCCAACCCGCTGCTGCTGGCGGTCCGAAGCGGCGCCGCCATTTCCCAGCCGGGCATGATGGACACGGCCTTGAACGTGGGCATGAACGAGGAGATCGCCCAGGGCCTGGCCCGCCAGACGAACAATGCCTGGTTTGCCTGGGACAGCTACCGGCGGTTTTTGCAGTACTACGGCATGGCCTTCGGCCTGAAGCGGGATGATTTTGACGCCATCATCCGCGAACACAAGGCCCGGCGAAGCATTCCCCTGAAACGGTATTTTACCGGGGACCAGATGCGGGAAGTGGCGCTGGATTATAAAAGGATGCTGGCCGATTCAAAAATCCACGTCAAAGAAGACCCCTTTGACCAGCTTTATGTGACGGTGAAAAACGTGTTTGCCTCCTGGTATTCCCAGAAGGCGGAAAACTACCGGAAAATCGTGGGAATCTCCGATGACTGGGGAACGGCGGTGACGGTCCAGTCCATGATCTTCGGCAACCTGTCCCGGGAGTCGGGCAGCGGCGTTTTCTTCACCCACAGTCCCCGTCTGCCCGGCGACACGCCCCGGCTGTGGGGGGATTTTACCATCGGCAACCAGGGCGAGGATGTGGTGTCGGGCCTGGTGAATACGCTGCCCATTTCCATCATGCAGAAAGAGACCGAGCAGCGCAAGACCGACATCTCGCTGGAAACCCATTTCCCCCGGATATATGCCGCCCTGGTGAGGTGGGTGGACGAGCTGATTTACGAGCACGGCTGGAACCCCCAGGAGATGGAGTTTACCTTTGAAGGGCCTTCGGAGGACAAGCTGTTTTTTCTTCAGACCCGGGACATGACCATACGGGAAAGCAAGAGCATCCACATTTTCGACCCGGAAGACGTGCTGGAGAGTGACCGGTTCCTTGGCCAGGGCATCGGCGTGGGCGGCGGCGCCATGAGCGGCCGCATCGTCTTTTCTTTAGAGGAGATCGCCAAGTGGGCCATGGTGGAGCCAGATACTCACCTGATCCTGGTCCGGGGGGACACGGTCCCCGACGATATCCGCGAGATTTCGGCCACCGACGGTCTGCTTACGGCCAGGGGCGGTCTTTCCTCCCACGCGGCGGTGCTGGCCCACAGCATGGGCAAGACCTGCGTGGTGGGGTGCGGCGCCCTGGTCTGCGATGAAAAGAACCGGACCTGCCGGTTCCATGACGTGGTGCTCAACGCCGGGGACTACATCAGCCTTGACGGCGCCGAAGGATCGGTCTATTCAGGATCATTGAGAACCAGAAAGGTAGAGGCTTATCTGTAGCCGGACACCGGAAGCCGGCATGGAGGCATATCGAAGAAGGAGCACGCGCCATGAACAATAAACAGGGAACCATGAAAATCGGCATCAACGGCCTGGGCAGGATCGGCAAACTGACCCTGTGGCATCACGTGGGCCGCAAGTTTTTCAAGGAAATCGTCGTCAACATCGGCCGGACAGCGGGAACATCCATGAACGACGTCGCCCACTATATCGAACGGGATTCCACCTACGGTCATCTTCAGAGCTACCTGCACGGCTGCAACGCAAAGCCCGTGATTGAAGACGTGGACGAGGTGGCCGGCACCATGACCATTGACGGGGTCAATGTGCGGTTTTTGAGAAAGGAACGGGACCCGGCCCGCATCGGATGGCGCAACTTCGGCGTCAAGCTGGTGGTGGACACATCGGGCGCCTTTCTGGATCCGACCCTGCCGGCCGAGGCGCCCAGGGGGTCCCTGCGGGGCCACATCGCCTCCGGCGCCGAAAAGGTGGTGCTGTCCGCGCCCTTCAAGATCAAGGACAAGCAGGCGTCCATGCCAGAGGACGCGGTGACCACGGTCATGGGCATCAATGAAAACGACTATGATCCCCGGCGGCATGTCCTGATTTCCAATGCCTCCTGCACCACCACCTGCCTGGCCCACATGATGAAACCCCTGATCAATCACTTCGGCCCCCGAAAGATGCTGTCCGCCTCCATGGCCACGATTCACGCGGCCACGGCCAGCCAGGAGGTGCTGGACCGCCTTCCCAAGGAGGGCAAGACCGACCTGCGGAAAAACCGGAGCGTGCTCAACAATATCATTCTGACCACCACGGGCGCGGCCAAAGCCCTGCGGCTGGTGATTCCGGAGATGCGGCAGATCGGGTTCATCGCCGAGTCGGTGCGGGTTCCGGTGACCACCGGGTCCCTGATTATCCTGGTGGTCAACCTTCAGGAAGAACTGGCCGGAGACCCCATTCGGCGCGACCGCATTAATAACATCTACCGGCAGGCCGCGGCCGCCAGCCCCAACGGATACCTGCTTTTTACCGACAAGCAGAACGTGTCCGCGGACATCATCGGAACCCCCAGGGCCGCGGCGGTGATCGAGGGCAACGAAACCCACACGCGCACCGCCGAGGTAGCCATTGACCTTCACAATGTTCCGGGTCTGGACAGCCGGATTCTGGACGCGGTGGAGAATGCCGTTATCCGGGTGCCGGTGACCCAGGCGGTGATCTTCGGCTGGTACGACAACGAAATGGGAAGTTACGTGAACATCCTGGGAGACCGGTGCGTTTCAGTGGCCGAAGGGCTTAAGCCCTGACGGAAGCGTTGAGACAATCGGGCAACCCTTCGGGGTTCTTTCTACTTAAAAAAAGAGCCTTCTTCCGAATAGCCGGGGTAATCAGTACAGTCCTGTCACCGTTGCCGGCATACTCATAAACACCACTTCCCTTACTGGTTTGAGCCGGGCTTAAGGAGTATAGGCCCCTCATCATTAAAATAAAGTGTATGGACCGCCACATACCCCTGCTCGTCCAAGTAGCGGGATATTTCCACATATTCCGGTGTGATTGAAACAACCGTCCAGCCCTGAATCACATAATCCTTCTGCACGACCCATTCATTCCCTGTCGTCAGGTCGGTGAGAATGGCGGTTTCCGCCTGTGTCTGCGGGTCATACCAGAAGGCGGTTGCCTTGAAACTCTTACAATAGGCGGCACTGGCGGTCACAATAATAAAAAGCAGGCTGTACACGATGATTTTATACATGAATCCTCCTTCACGGACTTTCCGCCGGCACAACACGCCTCATGCCGGGTCGAAAAAAATCCGTCAATCTTCGTAAGAGCAGACCGACCCGCTGGGATACGGGTCATTCTTGGCAATAAAACCTCTCCATGCGTAAAATCCGTTGTACGAGTAGAACAACGGCACCCACCTTATCCAGCAGGGACTCGTCGAGCACCCGGAAAAATTCTCATAATAAACCCGCTGATTTTTAAGCCCCGTTAAGTATCCTGCGGCATAGTAGTCGATATTGCTGTGATCGTAAGAGTCATCGCTTTGCAGTTTTTCCGGATAGAATAATGCACTGGCACGCGTGGAAAAAGTGTAATTGCCAAGAAAAAATACCGGCCGGGCCACATCGCCGGCATCAACAAAGGGCGTCGTATAAGTACCTCCCCCGACCCAGAGGGTAAGATTTTTCAAGCCGTGAGCATAGACATCCTCGTTGGCGATACCGTCCCCGTCCGGGTCCACCACAGCAATTGCCTCGGCCGACCCGGCGTCATACAGCGTGCCGTTCAAGCATATCTTATCCATCCGGTTAACGATATCCACGGGAGTAGGCTCTGAAATGTCCTTGTAGCCCAGACACCAGACATCGGACCGGGTTCCCACGGTGCCGTTATAGACCAGAAACAGGTGGACGTCCGTGGCCCACAGGGGCAGTTCCTGAGACAGGTCAAACTCCAGGCGAACGGAAGAACTGATGGGAATAGACACACCCTGTTGTTCGGCAACAATCTGGTAGAAGGCACTGCCGGTGGCGCCTGCGGGCAGGGTAAACTGGTCGGCCTGACCCAGCCGGTATTTTACCTGAAGGGCCACTGTGCCGCCGCTCATGTTCCCTGCCTGGGAAATGTTTTTCGCGTTGACCACAATTTTGTTAAACCCGTATTGCGCCGGGTCACTCACATACCTGGGGTCTGATGTATCCTCGTAATAAGGATGATGATCGGTTATCGCGTAAACCCCTTCGGTGGGCAGGGAAAGTTCTATCAGGGGGATCGTGACCTTTGA
>JBMORB010000409.1:0-6773 GCA_049320925.1 Thermodesulfobacteriota bacterium
ACGAAAAACACATAGGGGAACATGATGCGGGTCAGGGTGACGGTCAGGTTGAACTTTTCCGGCGCGTCGGCAAAGCCGAACCCCATCACATAGACGATCTCCGGGGAAAACACGATGCCCAGCAGCGTCACGGCCACCAGGATCACCGAAAGGAGGCGAAGGGCGGACCGGGCCATGGCAAACGCCTCCTCCCGGCCCCTGTTCTGAAGCTGATCCAGAAAGACCGGCACAAAGGCGATGGTGAGCGATCCTTCGGCAAACAGGCGGCGCAGCAGGTTGGGAATGCGGAAAGCGACAAAAAAAGCGTCCGAGGCCATACCGGCGCCAAGAAAGGCGGCCAGCACCATGTCCCGGGCGTAACCGAAAATCCGGCTCAACAGGGTGGCTGAGCCGATGACGCCCGTGGCCCGGGTGACGCGACGCTTTTCATCCATCGATGGTTTCAATCCCCTCAGACGCGGCAAGACGCCCTGCACTTCGGCCCGCGATAACGGTTAAAAATTGCCCCTGCGTCCGCAGCAGGCAATATCCAGAATTTCTGGAATTCGAGTGTAACGGAAGCGCGATGGGGCGTCAAGCGGTAACCCTGAAGCCGGCGGGAGCGGGCGCGCGGGTGGTGCGGAGGGGTGGGGTTACAGCAGGGGAGCGAACAGGCGGGCCAGGGAGTTGCGCAGCTTCTTGATACGGTGCATACGGCCGTACTCCGCCATTGTGAACTCCCGGGCCGATGCCAGGTCCTTCATGAACATGGCCTCAAACACCTTGGCCACATTCTCGTCGTAAATCAGGGCGTTGATTTCATAGTTGAGTTCAAAACTGCGGATGTCCAGGTTGGCGGTTCCCACGGAACAGCAGTGAGAATCGACCACGATGGTCTTGGCGTGCATGAACCCTTCCGTATAATAATAGAAGCGAACCCCGGCCATGAGCAGTTCCTCGATATAAGTCAGGGCCGCCCAGTAGGGGACCCTTTTGTCCAGCATGCCGGTGAGCATGACGCGGACATCGATGCCGCTCAAGGCCGCTGTTTTCAGGGCCATGAGAATGCTGGCGTCCGGAATGAAGTAAGGGGTCTGAATGAACACCGAGCTTTCCGCCGAGGAGATCAGCAAAAAATAGACCTGCTTGATGGAATGCCACTGGGAGTCAGGGCCGGAAGTCGTAATCTGGATGTGCGTGATGGTGTCCGGGGGCCGGGGGGCAAACGCCTTGACATCGATGGTTTCACCGGTGGTGTTGAGCCAGCTGACGGCGAAAACCTCCTCCAGGACAGCCACGGCCTCGCCCTGAATGCGGATATGGGTGTCCCGCCACACCGGGAAACGACTGCCGCCGTCCACGTACTCCTGTCCCATGTTCATGCCGCCCAGATAGCCGGTGGCGCCGTCGATGATCACCATCTTCCGGTGGTTTCGGTAGTTCAGGGTATGAATTTTGAAGGGGGACACGAAGTTATAATAAGGATAGATATGGATGCCCGCCCGGCGCAGCCGTTTCAGATACCGTCCGGGAAGATAATTGCCCAGGGCGTCATAGAGCACCCGCACCGCCACGCCCTGGGCCGCCTTTTCCTTGAGCACGGCCACCACCATTTCGGTGAGATCATCGGCCTTCCAGATAAAATACTCCATGTGAATATAATGACGGGCCTGCATCAGGTCGTTGAGCAGCACCTCGAACTTCTCCTGGCCGTTGAAAAAGACCGACAGATCGTTGTGCCGGGTCAGAATGGAGTCGGAGTTGCGGTACAGCAGGTTGATCAGCTTGCGGTTTTCCGGCGAAGGGTACCGCAGGTGAAGGGCTTCAGCCTCATTCTTCTGCTGGCTGACCAGGATTTCATGACTGTCCTGAAGGCGGGTTTCCAGGTTCTGGCGGGCCAGGGTCCGGGTGGTTTTCTTGCGCATGCCCCGGCCGAAAAGAAAATAAGCCACCAGGCCCAGCACCGGCACGAAAATGAAGACCAGCATCCATGAAAGGGTGGAGGTTGTTTCCCGGTTGTCCAGCAGCAGGTAGATGATGGTAACCGCGATATAGGCGTACAGCGCGACGATCAGAATCGTGTCCCACGGTACCATGGGCCGCCCTTGTCATTTTACGGTGAAATCACACACCAGGGGCAGATGATCGGACAATCGGACAGGAGGCGCGTGCATGTCGTCGACCGTCACCTGCCGGCTGTGAAGAATATAATCCAGTTCCCACCGGGGCCGGGTACTGGGGAACGTCCGCACGTTGCCGGCGTTGGCGCTTTTCAGGCCGGTGGCGGAAAGAAAGCCTTCCAGTTCCCGGGAGCCGTTAAAAACATTAAAGTCACCGCCCACGATCACCGGTTTGCCGACGCCCCTTATCAGCAGGCTCAATTCGGCAAGTTGCATCCGTCGGTGGCCGGGGTGAAGGGAAAGGTGCACCAGGAACAGCACCACGTCTTCCATCTCCACCTCTATGATCAGGCGTTTCACGCCTTTCTGGAAATAGTGATACCGGTGGCCGAGGATCTCGTGCCGGGCCAGAACCGCGTTTCCCTGCTTGCCCAGGATGGGAATGGCGTCGGTCATGGGATGCGGGCTGTACTTGTTTTGAAAAACACAGTGATAGCCCAGTTCCCGGGCCACCTGACGGGCCTGGTTGATGCCGTTGCTCCTGCCGGAACCGCCGTCCACCTCCACCAGCCCCACCATGTCCGGATCATAGGACCGGATAAAAGCCGAAATCTCGGGAAACACCCTGTCTGTTTTTCGAAGATAACCGCTGAAAGGCACCGGCGCATGAAACCGCCATCCACCGCTGCCCGTTCCATATCGAATATTGTACAGCAAAAACCGGTATGAAGCCACGAGCCTTTCCTTCCAATTCCTGAATCTTGAAACTTATAACAATCCGTCATGACGAAGACGGGACACAATCTCACGGGTGGAACGGCCGCGGTTCATGGTGTAAAAATGAAGCCCGGGCACGCCCTTCGCAAGCAGGCCCCGGCACTGTTCCACGGCCTTTTCAATGCCGAAGCCGATCACCGCTTCCGGCGGCGCCTCGGCCAGAGAAGCCAGCACGGTTTCCATGGACGCCGGAATGGAGGAACCGCAGACCTTTGACAGCATGCGGGTCATCTTAAGGGTATAAACCGGCATGATGCCCGGAACAATGGGGACCGTGATGCCGGCGGCCCGGCATTTTTCGACAAAATCAAAATAAAAGGCGTTGTCATAGAAATACTGGGTCACCACATACCGGGCGCCGCTGTCGACTTTAAGCCTGAGGTATTCGATATCTTTTTCCAGGCTTTCCGCCTGAACGTGGCCTTCCGGATAGCCCGCGCACCCCAGAGAGAAGTCGTGCCGGCCGGCGATAAATTTGATGAGGTCCGAGGCGTGCGTGAAACTGTCCGGGTGGGCGACGAACCCGGATTCCCTGGGTTCATCGCCGCGGATGGCGAAAATGGTTTCAATGCCGATGGCCTGATACCGGTCCAGGACCTCGCTGATGGTCTCCGGCGCCAGACCGTAACCGGCCACATAAGCCACCACAGGAAGATTGGCGTCGGCGATCAGGTGTTTGACCGTCTGGTAGGACCCGTCCCGGGTGGAGCCGCCGGCGCCAAAGGTCACCGACACGTAATCGGGCTTCAGCGGCGCCAGCTCTTCTACCACGGTATCAAACGCGCTCTGTGCTTTTTCGTCGCGCGGCGGGAAAAACTCAAAAGAAACAACCGGACGTTTTAACTGTTCGTAGATCTGTTCAACCTGCAAGAGAACTCCTTTTCAAACCGTAAAACAGCCTGTCCGTCCTTCCATGGCCGAACAGGCATATATAAATGATATATGCAAACGGAGCAAAGTCAACCGAATTGTCGGGCAACTTGCGGAAAAGCAGAAACAACTGACTGTTTTGAATCAAAAAAGATCCACTGCCGGAAGGTCGCAGCGTCCTGATGCTTTTTTACCGGGATCAGGATCAGAAACGCTATCGAAATCGGGCATGGCTGTTATTCCGATCCCGATGTCAATAGCGGTTTCGATCTGGAGAAGAAGATGACACGGGTATCAGCCGCCACCCCTGGCGGCAGACCGGCCATGCGAATGGGTTGAAACCCTGTTACCAGGCCTTTCGGGTCAGGATGTCCTGAATGCGTTCCTGGCTCTTTTTTTCCACCAGAATAATCTTTTCCGCCTTGGCCCGCTTGATCCGGTCGATGATGGTGGGCAGGTCCGCCGGTTTTTCAATCAGGTCCATGGCGCCCAGCTTCATGGCCTGAACCCCTTTTTCCACCGTGGCGTGGCCGGTGAGCAGAATGACCTGAACATCCGGATTTTTTTCCTTGATGCGCCGGAGGGCCTCCAGCCCGTCCATCTCAGGCATCTGAAGATCCAGCACCACCGCGTCATAGGACTCCCTGTCGATCAGGGACAGGGCCTCGGCCGCGCGGGTGGCGGTGGACACATTCATGTCCCGCGCCTTCAGGCGTTCGGAAATAAGATCCAGAAAATCTTTTTCATCATCCACGATCAAAACCTTGTCAGACATGATTTGCCTCCTTCACGATTAAAAGATGCCGACCTTATACGACAGGGCCGGCTGTTTTTCAACAACCTCCGGGAAGATTCGCCGGCAGAGATACCACCAGCCGGCCCTCCCCTTCCGCGACTTCCAGTCCGGCGCCCAGCGACTCCAGCAGGGCCGCCGACCGGCCCGCGAAAAAATCCGTCAGGCCGGCCCGGGTCATCGCCGAAAGTCCTGAAAGCTCGATGCGTGCCCCGGAGCCGGTGCCTGCCACGCGCAGGTTGACCGAACGGGGATCCCCGCACGCGGCCATGGAAAATTCCAGCAGCAGCCACAGCAGGGTTTCAAGAAAAAATGGGTGTGTAACAATGGATACCGGGCATTCCGGCATGGCGCCGGTAACCTTTACCCCCCTGGTGACGGCCATGCGTTCCGAAACATTGAGCATCAGTTCCACCAGGGCGCCAAGATCAACCGTGGCCTGTTTTTCATCCAGGCTGTGGGCCAGCCGGTTCATGTTCTTTAC
This sequence comes from Thermodesulfobacteriota bacterium, assembly GCA_049320925.1. GTDB lineage: Bacteria > Desulfobacterota > Desulfobacteria > Desulfobacterales > Desulfosudaceae > Desulfosudis. Next base: position 5,024 of record JBMORB010000409.1, read on the forward strand.
GATGGTGTTAGCGCGCTGTACCTGTCTTAAAACGGTTCCTGCCAGGGTCTCCAGACGATTGGGGTCCAGAGGAATCCCCTTTCTCGCCATGAGGGTGACATCTTCCAGAAACCCGGCGCTCTCGTTGATCACGGCCAGGGCGTTTTTCAGTTCATGGGAGATGGAAGCGGAAACTCTTGAGTAAAAAGCCAATCCCGTATCCTGCGGCAGTGACTTGTGTTCCATGGGTCATCCTCCCTGTCTGGACAGCGCGTCGTTAATCCTGGCGATCAGGTCATCGATATTGATGGGCTTGAGCAGGTAGTATTCCGCCTCGGCCACGCCGGCCCGGTAATCCTCCTCTGACCCGTGACCGGTCAGATAGATCGTCTTGACCCCGGGCAGCCGTTTTTCAATAATCTGCTTCAACTGCCGCCCCCCCATCTGGGGCATTTTGATGTCCAGCACCACCAGGTCGTAATGATTCTTCTGAATCAGGTCCTCCGCTTCTTTGGCGCTGGTGGCCCAGTCGGCATCCATATTTCGCAGGGCCAGGCGCTCGGCCAGCGTTGCCACGAAGTCCTTTTCATCGTCAACCAGGAGCAGTTTCATGCGCTTTCTCCTTTGTTTCTGGCCGGGGGTGTCAACGGCAGTGTGATGGTAAACTCGGTCCCCACGCCGACCTGGCTTTCCACGTCAATGGTGCCACCCAGTTCCTGGATCAGCGAATAGGTGATGGATAGCCCCAGGCCGGTACCGCCGACGTTTGTCTTGGTGGAAAAAAACGGCTCAAAAATCCGCTTGATATCCCTGGCGGGAATACCGCATCCCGTATCCCTGACCTTAAGACGGACGGTTTTGCCGTCTACCCGGGCTGCGGAGATGGTCAGCGATCCGCCTTCCGACAGGGCGGCAAACGAGTTGTTGATCAGGTTAAGCAGGATCTGCTGAAGCTTGCCCCGGTCGGTTTCAAAACGGGGGATATCCGGCGGCACGTCGATGGTAATGGCGATATTGCGGTACTCGGCCTCCTTTCCCAGAAACCCCACCACGTCGGAAACCACCGCCGCCAGGTCCACCGGCTGCACGTTAAAATCCATATGGCGGGCGAAACTGAGCAGCTGCTTGGTGATCCGGCCGCACCGGGCCACCGAATCGTGAATGGCATCCACCAGCCCGATGAGCTTTAGGTCCCCGGCATATTTATCCGTGAGTTGAAAAATATCCTTGATAAGACCGGCCTTTTCATTGATTACGGCCAGAGGGTTGTTGATTTCGTGGGCCACGCCGGCGGCCAGGCGGCCGATGGAGGCCAGCTTGTTGGCATATTCCACCTGGTGCAGACTTCGGATACGGCGCTGGTCGGCGATGTAAATACGATTGACAAAATAGGTGGCAAAACCGATGACGGCAATCAGCACAATGACGATGCCGCCCATCAGGTAGGCCAGCATTTCAATGCGGGTCCGGTGCCACGACCGCATCAGTTCCCCGGTCTTGTTGACGATCATCAGGATAAACGGGCTGTCCGGTATGTAGGCGTATCCCAGAATATAGTCTCCCTCGGCGGAACTGTGGTACTGCACCACTTCGGTCTTGTCCGAATAAGCCGGAACCGGGAAGCCGACTTTTTCAAACATCTTCTCGCTGCCCCGGGAAGGGGTCTGTAAAACGCCCTGAGTGTTGACGATAAAGGCGTTGCCCTGATCGCTGAGTTCAAATCCGGAGAGTTGTTCGTTGAGCCGTCCGGTATCGATGGAAATCCGCAGTA
>JBMORB010000410.1:0-6761 GCA_049320925.1 Thermodesulfobacteriota bacterium
CGGGGGCACCACGGCGTCTCCCAGGGCGGGCTGATCGACGCTTTCGCCGACGAAGGCATCATGCTGGAAGGCATCTTTCTGCCGCCGGGCGTGATGGCCATGGCCCTGCCCGGCATTGGTCAGGAACACAAGGCCCTTGCCAGGGCCTACAACAACCTGGCCGCCTTTGGCGTCATGGTCAGCGACACCACCCGGGGCCGCGTATGGCCGGGACTGCCGGGGTACGCATTCACCGCGTGGTATTCCATGAATCAGGCCGACGCCGAGACCTTGCGCAAGGGAGTGGGGTATCTGGCCGAGATCTTTTTTGCCGCCGGCGCCCGGCGGGTGTTTACCGCGTGCTTCGCCATGCCCGAGATCAGGAGCCTGCAGGAACTGGAGCGGTTTAAGACCATGCCCGTACGGCCGTGGCATTTTGAGGTCATGGCCTTTCATCCGCTGGGCACGTGCAGGATGGGCAACAACCCGCGCACGTCCGTGGTGGACCTGAACCTGGAAAGCCATGATGTCAAGGGGCTGTTTATAACCGACGGCAGCGTATTTCCCTCTTCCCTGGGCGCCAATCCCCAGGTCACTATCATGGCTTTTGCCACCCGGGCCGCGGATTATATCGCCGCTCATGCCGGGAGGTACTGATGGCGGCAAAGTGAAAAGACCACGATATGTGTTGCGCGTTCCGGGTATGGCGGGAATCGCGAGGGGATCCCGCGTTGTCAATAATTCATGAAAGGCAGGAAAAGTGATGACAAACGGTCTGATTGAAACCTTGACGGCCACGGCCAACCATGCCAGGTATACGGGAGAACAGAACGGTTTTTACGAAAGCTATTTTCTCCGGGCCAACCATCCGGCATTGCCACTGGCCTTCTGGATCCGGTATACGATATTCGCTCCCCGCAATAATCCGGCCGGCGCCCTGGGCGAACTCTGGGCCACATGGTTTGACGGCGCCACCGGCCGGCATGTGTCGGTCAAGGACGAGTTTTCCCTTGCCGATTGCCGATTTGACAACAGCCGGTTTGCCGTGAACGCGGGGGCATCCACGCTGGAAAGGGGACGGGCCTCGGGCAGGGCCGGAAAAGATTCTGCGGTTGCATGGGACCTTGCATATACGGGCGACAGCCCGCCCCTGTTTCTGTTTGACCCCAAGTTGTACGGCACCAGACTGCCCAAGGCGAAAACCCTGGTGGGGCTTCCCATGGCCCGGTTCTCCGGAACCCTGACCGTGGCCGGCACGCCCCATCGCGTCGACAACTGGGTCGGCAGCCAGAACCACAACTGGGGAGTTAAACATACCGATTACTACGCGTGGGGCCAGGTGGCGGGTTTTGACAACAGCATGGAGAGTTTTCTGGAAATCGCCACGGCCCAGCTCAAGTTCGGCCCGGTGTATACGCCCCGCATGACCGTGATGGTGCTGCGCCACAAGGGCAGAGAATACGCGCTCAACACCATCGGCCAGAGCCTGAAGGCCCGCGGGAAGTTAGGATACTTTTCTTGGGACTTCGCTTCGGAAAACCAGGATGTCCGGATTGAAGGATCCATGGCCGCCGCAAAAGAGGCGTTTGTGGGCCTTCAATATTATAATCCCCCCGGAGGGATCAAGCACTGCCTGAACACCAAGATCGCCTCCTGCCGGTTGTCGGTCATGCTGAAGGGCTCAGGTGCGCGGGAGGAACTCACAACCGACCACCGGGCGGCCTTTGAAATTCTGACCGACGACCATCAGGGTCATGGGGTTCCGATTTACGCATAGGCACCTTGTCTCTTCCGTCCGGGCACCCGTTCTGCCTGCCTGAATCAACAGTTTGATTTTTAAGTATAAATTTCACACCTCCCCCCCGACTCAATTTTTCATAATAGTTGACGGAAAATCTTGACTTTTAATTTTTTTATTTATAGACTGCCAGTTTCGTTTCGGCATATTTGCGCTGTAACAGGTCAAACTGGTTGAAGAATTCTGAATATAGGCGTCTAAGAATCGAAATACCGCTGTAAAACAAAGAAAATCATGCAAAATGAGAAGGGAGGTGTGACGGAAATCTTATTTGAGCGGCAGTTTTAAACTGCGTCATCAATGAGTTTACGTGCTTCAATATTCAACCTAAAACAGGAGGTATTTAAATGCCAAGTTTCGTAATTGCTGAAAAGTGTGACGGCTGCAAGGGCGGGGACAAAACCGCGTGCATGTACATTTGTCCCAACGACCTGATGGTTCTGGATTCCACCGCCATGAAGGCTTACAACCAGGAGCCGGATCAGTGCTGGGAGTGTTTCTCCTGCGTCAAGATCTGCCCCAGCCAGGCGATCGAAGTCAGAGGCTACGCCGACTTTGTTCCCCTGGGAAGCAGCATCATGCCGATGATGGGCACCGAGGACGTGATGTGGACCTGCAAGTTCCGCAACGGCACCGTGAAGCGGTTCAAGTTCCCCATCCGTACCACCGATGAAGGCAAGGCCAACGCTTACAAAGACCTCAAGGGCAAAGACCTGGACTCCGGCCTGCTCTCCACCGAAGAGGCGGACGGCTATGTTCTGCCCAAGCCCCAGACCGTCTAACGCCGGCTGTCGGCGCACCGGTTTGAAGTTTGATACGCTACTGACTGACAGTTTACTTAAATTCTTTTAAGGAGGATATAACATGGCAATACCGAACAAACCATTGGGTGAGATCAAGGCCGTAAGAGATCCCGCGGTTGAAGAACGTGAAGTCGACATCCTGATCGTCGGCGGCGGCATGGCCGCCTGCGGCACCGCCTTTGAAATCAAAAAGTGGGCCGGTGACAAGAAAATCCTGCTGGTCGACAAGGCCGCCATGGAAAGAAGCGGCGCGGTTGCTCAGGGCCTTTCCGCCATCAACACCTACATCGGCGAAAACAAGCCGGAAGACTACGTCCGCATGGTCCGCAACGACCTGATGGGCATCGTCCGTGAAGACCTGATCTACGACCTGGGCTGCCACGTGGACGACTCCGTTCATCTGTTTGAAGAGTGGGGCCTGCCGATCTGGAAGAAGAGCGAAGACGGAAAGAACATGGACGGCAAAAAGGGTCTGGCCATGGGCTCCCTGAAGAAGGGCGCCAAGCCGGTCCGTACCGGCAAGTGGCAGATCATGATCAACGGCGAGTCCTACAAGCGCATCGTGGCCGAGGCCGCCAAGCTGGCCCTGGGCGAAGAGAACATTCTGGAGCGCGTTTTCATCGTTCAGCTGCTCAACGACGCCAATGATCCCAAGAGAATCGCCGGCGCTGTAGGCTTCTCCGTCCGCGAGAACAAGGTCTACATCATCAAGGCCAACGCCATCATGGTCGCCTGCGGCGGCGCGGTCAACATTTACCAGCCCCGGTCGGTCGGCGAAGGCAAGGGCCGCGCCTGGTACCCGGTCTGGAATTCCGGTTCCACCTACACCATGGCTCTGCTGGCCGGTGCCGAACTTTCCATGATGGAAAACCGTTTCACGCCGGCCCGGTTCAAGGATGGTTACGGCCCCGTCGGTGCCTGGTTCCTGCTGTTCAAGGCCAAGACCCTCAACGGTCTGGGCGAGAACTTCGCCACCAGCGACGCCGCCAAGAAGGAGCTGGAGAAGTATGCTCCCTACGGCACCGCCGCCATCACCCCGACCTGTCTGCGGAACCACCTGATGCTCTTTGAAATGAAGTCCGGCCGCGGTCCCATCATCATGGACACCGTGACCGCCCTGGCCACCCTGGGTGCGACCATGGACAAGAAAGAGCTCAAGCACCTGGAGTCCGAAGCATGGGAAGACTTCCTCGACATGACCTGCGGTCAGGCCAACCTGTGGTGCGCCCAGAACTGCGAGCCCGAGAAGAAGAACTCCGAAGTTATGCCCACCGAGCCCTACCTGCTGGGTTCCCACTCCGGCTGCTGCGGCATCTGGACCTCCGGCCCGGATTACGACTGGGTTCCGGCTTCCTACAAGATCAAGGCCAAGAATGGCAAGGTCTACAACCGCATGACCACCATTGAAGGCCTGTTCACCTCCGGCGACGGCGTTGCCTGCTCCGGCCACAAGTTCTCCTCCGGCTCCCATGCCGAAGGCCGTATCGCGGCCAAGGAAATGGCCAAGTTCGTGCGTGACAACGCGAGCTACAAGCCGGCTATCAAGGAAACCAAGGAACAGCTGGTGGACATGGTCTACAAGCCGGTCCGCACCTTCCTGGACAACTGCGCCTACACCACGGCCATCGACATCAACCCCAACTACATCAAGCCCAACGGCATGATGTACCGGCTGATGAAGGCCACCCACGAGTACGGCGCGGGCACCGCCACCTACTACCAGACCTCCAGCAAGTCCCTGGAGATCCTGATGGATCTCTTCGAGACCATGCGCGAGGACTGCCAGAAGCTGGCCGCCGGCGACCTGCATGAACTGATGAGAGCATGGGAAATCTACCACCGGATCTACACCGTGGAAGCCCACTGCCGTCACATCCAGTTCAGAAAAGAAACCCGCTACCCGGGCTTCTACTACCAGGCCGATTATCCCGGACAGGATGATGCCAACTGGTTCTGCTTCACCAACTCCACCTACGACAAGGCCACCAATCAGTGGAACCTCAAGAAAGTGGAATACAAGAAGATTATTCCTTAAGGACTAATCTGTAACGGCGACAAAACCTCCAGGCGCCTGCCGCCTGGAGGTTTTTATTAAAATGAGTCAGGGCGGGGCCGGGTCTGTCCGGTTTCGCCCTGACCCGGCTTTTACGATTGCGGCGGCCGTTTAAACGATGCGGCCCTTGCTTTTTTAAACGGCCTCCGGATTCGTAAAGGAGTCCGCCGCGCAAACCTTTTTGTATGTATATGCCGGAAGGCGCTTCCGGCTCAGAGAACCGACAGGTTTCATATTAATCCATTTTTTACGGAGGGATGGTATGGCGACAGATAATTTGACCTCTGCCAACGGAAGCATCATGGTTGTTGGAGGAGGCATCAGTGGTCTGACTACCGCCCTTGAGGCTGCCGAGGTAGGGTATGAGGTGTTCCTCATCGAGAAGGAACCTTACCTGGGCGGACGCGTGGCCCAGCTGAACCAGTATTTCCCCAAGCTGTGCCCCCCGTCCTGCGGTCTTGAGATCAACTACAGGCGGATCAAAGACAACCGGAAGATCAGGACCTACACGATGGCCGAGGTGGAAAAGGTCGAAGGCGGACCGGGCAACTACAAGGTGACGGTGCAGCTCAACCCCCGGTTTGTGAATGAAAACTGTACGGCCTGCGGCGAGTGCGTCGCCGTGTGTCCGGCGGAGCGCAGCAACGGCTTCAACTTCGGCATGGACAAGACCAGGGCCATTTTCAAGTCCACGGACATGGCCTTTCCCATGCGGTACGCCATTGACGGTGCCGCCTGCAAGGGAACTTCCTGCGGCAAATGCGTGGAGGTTTGCAAGTACAACGCCATTGAACTGGATATGAAGCCCAGGGTGATCGAACTCCAGGTGGGGTCCATCGTCTGGGCCACCGGATGGGAGCCCTATGATGCCACCAAGATCGACAACCTGGGATTCGGCAAGTACAAGAACATCATTACCAACATGATGCTGGAGCGGCTGGCCGCGCCCAACGGCCCTACAAAAGGCAAAATCGTCCGGCCTTCGGACGGCAAGGAACCCGCCAGCATCGCCTTTGTCCAGTGCGCGGGCTCCCGGGACGAGAACCATCTGCCGTACTGCTCTTACATCTGCTGCATGGCGTCCCTGAAGCATGCCACCTATATCCGGGAGCGGTACCCCGAAGCCAGGGTTTACATTTTCTATATTGACCTTCGGGCACCCGGCTATCGGTATGAGAAGTTCTATAACAAGATCAAGCAGGACCAGAACGTCTTCTTCATCAAGGGCAAGGTGGCCGAGGTGAAGGAAGCAGCGGGTTCAGGTGTTACGGTGGTCGCGGAGAATGCCGTGACCGGCGAGAAGATGGAGCAGACGGTGGACATGGTGGTCCTGGCCACCGGCATGCAACCCACCGCCGCCAAAAAGAAGCTGCCGGCGGACCTGAAGTACAACGAGGACGGCTTCATTCTCAATGATTTCGACAAGGGCGGCATGTTTGCCGCCGGCTGTGCCAACAAGCCGGCGGATGTGGTGTCATCCAACCAGAACGCGACGGGTATGGCACTGAAGGCAATTCAAACTCTGAAGAGGTAGGGAGGTCCCCATGGATAAAAAATATTGTGTGTATATCTGCACAGGGTGCGGCATAGGGGCTTCGCTGGATATCGACGCGTTGTCCGAGGTTGCCAAGGACGAAGGCTTTCCTGTCAAGACCCATGCGTTTCTGTGCGGCAAGGAAGGTGTAGAACTGCTGAAGGCGGATGTGGGCCAGGGTGTCAACATGCTCGCCATCGCCGCCTGTTCCCGGCGGGTGAATTTTGACGTGTTTTCCTTTGACGGCTGCTGCGTGGACCGGGTCAACCTGCGGGAGCAGGTGGTGTGGTCCCATCCCAGGGACCAGTTCCCAGCCCTGACCGAGGAAGAGAAGGCCGATGGCACCAAGTTCGACCGGGTGCAAATGCTGGCCGAGGACTGCATCCGCATGAGCATGGCCAAGCTCAAGCAGATCAATCCGCCCGCGCCCTACAAGCTGGATAACTTCACCCGTGACATTCTGGTGCTCGGCGGCGGCGTGACCGGCATGGCCGCGGCCCTGGATGTGGCCAGGGCCGGATACAAGGTCACCATCGTTGAAAAGAGCGGCGCACTGGGCGGTTTTGCCGCCAGGATGCGCAAGCAGTCACCGGT
>JBMORB010000411.1:0-6688 GCA_049320925.1 Thermodesulfobacteriota bacterium
GAGCTGGGACCCGATGGACCCCATGCAGTCGTAGTAGCGCTCCACGATATTTTTTCTTCCTTTGCCCGTGGGATGCCGCCACGCCTTTTTCCCTGAAAACAGGGCGGTTTGAAGCGCGGTCTTTTTGGCGCACACCCGCTCCACCACGTCGTAGGTCATGTAGAAAGTGACCAGGGGGCTGTTTTTCAGGGAATCGGGAATGGCCCGGTTGGATTCCATCAGGTCCGACGTGGACAGGGCGCAAAAATAGGGGACCGTTCCCTGTTTGCCGTACAGGTAGGTGCCCTGCTCCTGGCTTTCCTTGAAGTTCCTGGAACCGGGCAGGTCGTTTAACACCGTGGCCTGGATGGTGATACGGTTTTTGATGCAGAAGTCGGCCACGGCAATGCCCGAATGGTCATTCAGGTTGTTAAAGTAGTCGTGGGGCATGCCGGTGATAAACGCCCCGTGAATGGAAATGCCGTGGTCCTGAATTTTTCTGATCTGACGGGCGTAGTAATCGGCCACACTCAGCCCGCTTTTCTCAATTTCACGGACCGCGGCCTTGCCGATGGACCTTAAGTTGTCCAGGTTCAGGGACTCAAATCCGATGAAAAAATGGGACGCCCCGGAGCGACGCAGCTTTTCCAGCAGGTGGGGGCTGTCCGCGATTTCAATGGAGATCTGGGCAATGTAGTTGATCTTGACCCTGCGGGCGATGATTTCGTCTAAAAACGCCTCGAGTTTTTTCCCGCTGATCAGCAGGTTGTCAGGTAAAAATACGTAAAACCGGTTTTTAAAGTTGGCCCCGTCTTTCTGGGCCTCGGCGATCTCATCCACGAAATCCTTGGGAGACCGGGACATGAAACGGCGCTGGTTTTTGGGCAGGGCCGATATGGAGCAGAAACTGCACGAATAGGGGCATCCCAGGTAGGGGGCCGCCACGTTTCCCCGGGTGATGCGGCTCAAGTAATTACCGATGACGGGCAGTTTTTTCAGATAGGGCGGCTCAATGCCCGGCAGGGTGGCGATGTTTTCCCGGCCCCACACCCCGTCCTCCAGGGTGACCGAGCCGACATACTCCTTTTTCAGTGTTCCGGCGGCCAGGTCGGCCATGATTTCATTGAAAACCTGGGTGTCTCCTGGTCCCCTGGCGTGGGCGATCAGTTCCGGATGGGGGACGTTTTGCCGGACCAGCAGTTCCACGTCATCCGGCGAGCAGGAAACATGAATACCGCCGAAGACCACCGGGATTTTCCCGTGGTTTAAGGCAATGGCCGACAGGGCCGCCGTGGGAAAATTGGCGCTGATCGAGGTGATAAACACCGCCCGGGGTTTGCGGCCCTGGCGGGAGATGAGACCGTCGATGGTCTCCCGCTTGCCGTCGGCGATGAAGATGGAGGCCGGCGGGTCAAACCGGGCCACCTGGTTGGCGATATAGTAGGTGGCATAGTTGTCGATGCCGTAAAAATCATTGATGCCAACCCGGATTTTGCCCGGATCAAACCGCAGAAAGCGCAGATAGGTCTCTTCGTTGAGCGTGGCCGCGTCCTGCCGCGTCAGGTAGGACAGAACCGAAGCCATGGTGGCCGAAGGGTTGCCCACCATGCCCATCAGGTCATAGGCGATGGGGTTATATACAATATAGTAAGTGTCGGTCATGGCTGGATTCCTGAATGCACCATCCATAGCATAACCGCCGCCTGAATTAAAGCAAAAGTACGGCCGGTGAAACCCGGCTTATCTGACGGTCCCAATAAAGCACCCGCCCCCGCCACCACCGCCACCAGCGGCCACGGGGGGATCGTCATCGTCGTCCGGCGGCGCTGCGCCGTCCCACCGGACATTGACGGTGCAGGTGTCGGCAACCAGCTGGCCGGCCGCGTCCCTCACCGAGAGCCGGAAGGTAAGGGTCTGATCGGCCGTGACGTCCGGGGCCGTGAAATACGCCTGGGCTGTATGGGAGTTTGAAATCGTCACCGTTGGCCCGGCGGTCTGGGTCCAGACATGGGAGATGAGACCATCGTCAATATCAAACGATCCGGTGCCGTCCAGGTCCACCCGGTCCCCCTCATCCACTGTCTGGTCAGGACCTGCGTCGGCCGTGGGCCGTTCGTTGACAGTCGGGTCGGTCTCGCCGGCATCCACCCGGCCGTTCTGGTTGGCGTCCTCGTCGCCGTCAGCCAGTCCGTCGCCGTCGGTGTCGGTATCCAGGGGATCGGTGAGGGAAAGCGGGTCCTGGTCGGGCTGAAAGACATTGCTGTCCGTATCCAGGCCGGCGCCATCGGTATAACCGAGTTCGGTGCCGTCCTGAATGCCGTCGTTGTCCGTATCGGTTTCACAGGGGTCGGTTTCCCCGTCGTCCACCATGCCGTTTTGGTTAGCGTCTTCCTCCCCGTCCGTAATGCCGTCGTCATCGGTGTCCGCGTCATACGGGTCGGTGCAGGACAGGGTTTCCAGTGCGCCGGACAAATTATCCCCGTCATCGTCGGTGTCGGTATCCGCAATGTCGATCCGGCCCGCTGCCCTGATAAATCCCTGAGCTTCGGCGGTGATGAAAACTGTCTGCACCTCTTCAATCTCCATGTCATCGGGCACCGTAATATCAAAGGTCACGGACGAGTCGCCTTCCGGTATGGTGACGGAATCCGGAACGGTTGCCTCCGTGGTGTCGCTGCTGGTCAGCCACACCACCAGATCGGCTGTCACAGGAGCATCGGCGGTTACCACGCCCGCGTCGGTAAGCACGTCGCCTTCCGCGGCATCAGTCGGTATTTCAATGGAAAGGTAAGGCAGGCCCCGCAGCACGGTGGCCGGATCACCCAGCAGGTTGCTTTCGTAAATGGAATACCGGATATAAGGGTCGGAAATGTCCCAGAGGTTGTCTTCATGGCTGTCCGCGTTCATGGCGCCCAGGTCGGTCATGCCTTCGCCGAAACAGGCGTCCCAGAACTGGCGGCAGAGGCGCTGGCTGGCCCCGTCCGTGCTGTTTCCCATGCCCCATCCAAACCGGGAGTTATAGACCACCGCGAACATGCCGTTCCGGGTGGAGGTGGTCAGATGCTCGGCAATGCAGTCCTCTGGAAAATTATCCGTGATCGCCTCATAGTTTCCGGGAAAGCAGGCATGGGAGTATCCGAAAATAAAGTTGGTGTTGGTCAGAGCGTCGGCATCGGCATTCGCGAGTCGCATGACCCAGTCCGTGTCGCCGTGGCCGTCGTGAACGATGATGCTATAGGCGTTGGAGTTGATGTCGGTGATGATGTCACTGGCAGACCAGCTGTAGGTTATTGTATTCTCCGTTCCCTCGTCATACAGGGTATCCACGGTAAAGTTGGGAAAGGCGGCAAACCCGGCCGTGGTGTATCCATAGTTGTCCGACCCCAGGCGGATTTCCTCCAGACCGTTCGAGGAAAACTCGGAAACCCCGCCGAAGCCCAGCCATTCGCCGGCCAGGAGTGCCCTGGTCAGATACGACGCGTTATCGGCCTCATTTTCATAGGCCATGGTCTTGTAGAAAAAATTGGACAGCTCTTCGGCGTTTTGGGCCGAGGCCCGGCCCACGTATATTTCAGCCAGAAGGTCCACGTCCGTGCCGCCTGGTCCGTCGGTGGTCTCCCCCCATAACAGGTCTCCGTCGGAGTTGAAGTCATCATCCAGGCACTGGTAATAAAGATCGGAAGGGACGCTGAGGTTAATCTCGCTCTGACCTCTCAGATAACACCAGAGCCTGCGCAGGGGGATGATATTGGTGTCGCCGGCCAGCAGCACATACTCGGTGTTCAACGTTTCGTAGGCGTCAATGATGAAGTTTCGAAGGGTTTCCGCGTTATCCCTGCCGGTGTAAGCGGCATCGGCAAGAATTTCTTCAATGGAAACCACGGCCGTGGTCAGGTCCTGGGCCTGGCGGTGGCCGATAAAGTCGGCCACCGAAGGATTGATGGATGTGTCGTCGATAATGGCCTGGCTGGTGATCAGCACATAGCGGGCATCGGCCCGGGGATAGACGCCGCCTGCTTCAGGAAGGGCCGTTTTTTTTGATCGGTATAGGTGTCCAGCATTTCCGGGTTTTCCACCGTCTTCTCCAGGGTGCCGGGCGCGGACGGTCTGTAGGGCAGCTTATTTCCCCTGGTCTGGACAGCGGGTTTTGTTTTCACCGTCAGGGTCAGGGTCTTATACCAGGCCAGGCTCCCGCTTCCGGGCCGGTAGACCACGGGATGAAGATTGATCATCAGGATGGAGACCCCGCGTTTTTTATACACCCCGGCCACGTCAAACAGCCTGCCCGGAAAAGGAGCGTCCGATTCGTATACCGCCCTGTTTTTTTCCGTCTTCGGAGGCCTGATGCCGGGAATCAGGGGAAAGGGGGTCTGGCCGTGTTCCACAAGATAGCTTCCCGGCAGGGTGACTGTTGCGCCGGGTGTGGCATAAATATCATCCAGGTCATATCCGGCCGGCAGCACCAGGCTGGCCGGCACCACCGGCAGCACCGGCAGGCCCGGCGTGGACCGGTGCGGCGCGTTTCCCATCACCGGCCTTACCGCGCCGGAAGCGTGATCTTCATCATTTGCGGCTGGAACAGCTTTCAGGACGGGCAGGGCATAGTCCAGCACCATGTTTTCCGGGGTCATGGCAACGGTCCGGACCATCACCCGGCCCCCTGTTTCCGCTTTTCCCTCCAGGGATCTGGCGGCCCGCCAGCCTTCGGCGGACGCAAGCGGAACGATGATAAAAAGGCAGAGGAACAACACCCCTGCCTGAAAGTACGTTCGCAAACGCAAGTGCCTCTGTGTCATGTGGATCGCTTTCTTTGAAAACCGTTTGGCTTCAAGCCGGGTTTTTTTGTGTTTTCCCGGCTTTGATAATTCATGTTCTGCCTTGAAAGCATACAGTCAGATATCAGGGTTGTAAAGATGGATTCAAGTCCCGGAAAAAGACATCTCTTCCGCAAAGGCCGCGGCGAAAATTCGGGTTGTCTTTGAGCCCCTGATTGATTATGCTGTGAGCCGTTGAAGGCGGGGCAGGGAACAGGTTGTCACCATTTACGGGAAAATGATAATGGCTCAGGAAAAAAAGATTCTGTGCATGTATTCAGGGGGGCTGGACTCTCTGGGCGCCCTGTACCGGCTGCTCACCGCGCAAGAGTATGCCGATTTCGGCCTGCATGTGCACCACATGCATTTGAAAAACGTTGAGAACCGGGCACTTGCTGAAAACAAGGCCATTCAGGCCACGTTGAAGTTTTTCCGGGAAAACGGGTATCGGAACTTTCTGTACACCGAAAGCGGCCACGACTACTCTTTCATGCGCCGCTATTTCACCTTTGACACCTACTGGTACGCCTTCATGGCGGCCAACATCATGACCGCGGACCATGCCATTGTGCACGTGGCCGTGGGACGGACAAAATCGGACATGGAAAGCGCCTCATCGCGGATGAACGCCAACCGGGGCCACGAGATTTTTCACGCCACATTGCCCCTGGACCTCCGGTTCGAGCGCTCCTATATTTTCCCGGTGGCCCACCTGACCAAGCAGGAGGTATGGAACATGCTGCCCCCGGCTCTGCGGGATCTTTCGTGGTCCTGCCGGAAACCGGTTTTTACCGACGGCCAGCCCGCCCCCTGCGGCAAGTGCCCCACCTGCGAAGAGATGAAAAAAATCCGGGAAAACGGGAACTGACGGTTGACGAAGAAAGGCCGCGGCCGTATCAACCCGTGGCATCTCCGGGTTGCAGGTGGCGGAAACGTCACGCCATTAAGGGTCAGGGCTGCTGACTGTCCTTGTTCTTTTTTTTCTCTATTTTGGCCTGCTTTTTTTCTTTGATGCTTTTCTGGGGCTTTTTCTTTCCCTCTTTTTTGATATCCGCCGATTTTGCCATGTTGTTACCTCCTGTTTTTTTGGCGAATATACCCGCCGGCCCGGGGAGTTGTCAAATAAATTGTTTAAATAAAACGAGAAACAGGTTTTGTGATACAACTGTAGAAAAAAACTTGTTTCTCCAGATAAACTGTGTTAATTGATGCATTACACTTTTTTGTTTGTTAACAATTTGAGTTTTATGGATAAATATTAAAAAAGCCAGTGGGGGACATATCATGCCGGAAAAAACGTCATTCAGGGATTTAAGGGAAAACGAACGCGAGACGCGCAAGGCAATTATTCTCAATGCCTCGGTAAGACTTTTCAATGAGCGGGTCTTTCACGAAGTGGGCATGCGCGATATTGCCGCGGAAGCCGGCATCTCGCCGGCCACCATCTACCGCTATTTCCCCAGCCGTGATGATATCCTGGTGGAGGCCCTTCTGCAGGACATCAACCGCATTGAGAAACGGCTGGACACCCTGCTGGGCGGTAAGAGCATCGGCATGGAAGACCTGGCCATTGAGGTGGTGGACTATTTTCTGGCCAATGAACCCACCTTCCACATGATGTGCCACTTTCTCACCAGCGGCACCGTGGACCCTGAGGCATTGAAAAAGTTCAAGCTGATCCAGGAATATTTCATCAACATGTTCAACATGAAGCTCAAGCAGATCAAAGGCAAGACCCACGAAGTCTTTTATACGCACGCCTTTTTCGCCTCGGTCACCGGCGTGGTCCTCACCTTTCTTCACTATCCCGGACTGAACAAGCAAAAGAAGAAGGAATACATGCACCGGCTGGCCCTGGCCATTATAAAAGAGGGCGGCGAGCTGTCGGTGCTCAA
>JBMORB010000412.1:0-6682 GCA_049320925.1 Thermodesulfobacteriota bacterium
TTCTCCCCTGATCCGGGCGCGTAATCTTGAAAAAGCCCTGGGCACACCGGCGAAGATCTACTACAAAAACGAAAGCGTGAGTCCCGCGGGAAGCCACAAACCCAACACGGCCGTGGCTCAAGCCTATTATAATAAAGAGTTCGGTATCAAGAAGCTGACCACGGAAACCGGTGCCGGCCAGTGGGGCAGTGCCCTTTCCTATGCCTGTTCCCAGTTCGGACTGGAGTGCAAAATATTCATGGTCCGGATCAGCTTTGACCAGAAACCGTACCGGAAAAGCATGATGGCCGCCTGGGGCGGCAACTGCATTCCCAGCCCCAGCGATCAGACCCGGGCCGGCCGGGAAGCATTGGCCAAAGACCCTAATACGCCGGGCAGCCTGGGCATTGCCATCAGCGAGGCCATAGAATGCGCCGTCACCGACCAGTCGGGCGAGACCCGTTACTCTTTGGGCAGCGTGCTCAACCACGTGATGCTCCACCAGACCATCATCGGCCTGGAGGCCAGAAAGCAGATGGAAAAGGTCGGCGACTATCCGGATATCATCATCGGATGCGCCGGCGGCGGCAGCAATTTTGCCGGCATCGCATTCCCGTTTGTTTACGACAAGATTCACGGCCGGCACATCGAGATTTATCCGGTGGAGCCCATGGGCTGTCCCACCATGACCAAGGCGCCCTTTGTGTATGACCATGGCGATACGGCCAAGTATACGCCACTGCTGCCCATGCACAGCCTGGGCCATGCTTTTGTGCCGCCGCCCTTCCACGCGGGAGGACTGCGTTATCACGGTATGGCGCCCACGGTCAGCCAGCTCATATGTGAGGGTATTCTCTCGCCCAAGGCGGTTTCCCAACTGGACAGTTTCAAGGCCGGTGTCATTTTTGCCCGGTCCGAGGGCATCATTCCCGCGCCGGAGAGCAATCATGCTATCGCCTACGTTATTGAGGAGGCCAATAAGGCAAAGGCGGAAGGCAAGGAGAAAGTGATCCTGTTCAACCTGAGCGGACACGGCCTTCTGGACCTGACCGGATATGACCGTTTCTTTGCCGGCGAACTTACCAACATCGCCATGAGCGACGAGGAAATTAAGGCTTCTGAAGCGGTGTTTGCCAATTTCCCGAAGCCCAAGATGCTCAAGCATAAATAGACCGGCCGTCGATCAGGCAACATCGGTCGATGTTACCGGGTTTTGAATACCGGCCCGGCATGGAAGACCGCATGCCGGGCCTTGTTTTTATTGCATGCCGCGATGCCGGCGAATGCGCAAAAAGAAAAAAGATCATGGCTGAAAACAGGCAGCGGCGGTGTCCCAGACTGGGCCACGAGGTGGCTTTTTCCTACTGCCTCGGCTGTGGCCGGGACGGCGAGCCGTGTTTTAAAACCGCCGACTGCTGGTGGGAATATTTTGACGTGGTCGATTACCTGGAAAAGCATTTTACCAGGGAGATTGTGGCCCGGCTGCTCAATCCCCAGCCCCAGCCCAAGATCGCCGGCATTCTGGAGATGATCGAGCAGGCCCGGCGCAATACCGGCAAACCCTAACCCGGCGTAGACAAGAGGAGGTTACGTGATACTGGAAAAGCTGGAAGTGGGAATGATCATGGCCAACTGTTATATCCTTGGGTGTGAAGAGACCCGGCAGGCCGTGGTGATCGACCCCGGTGACGAGGCCGACCGGATTCTCTACCATCTGGCGGACCACAAGCTGACCGTCAAATATATCATCAACACTCACGGCCATTTCGACCACGTGGGTGCGAATAAGGAATTGAAAAGAGCCACCGGTGCCGACCTGCTCATTCATGCCGCTGACGCCCCCATGTTGTCCGGCCTTTCCCACATGGCCTCGGCTTTCGGCCTTGCCGCGGAAAACTCTCCGCCGCCGGACCGGACCGTAAAAGAGGGGGACACCATCACCTTTGGCACCATCGAATTAAAGGTCCTTCATACGCCGGGCCATTCGCCGGGCGGTATTTCGCTGGTCACGGACAAAAAAGCGTTTGTGGGTGACACGCTGTTTGCCGGTTCCATCGGCCGGACCGATTTTCCGGGCGGCGATTTTGATACCCTGATTTCCGCCATTCAGAAAAAGCTTTTTCCCCTGGGCGACGACGTAACGGTTTATTGCGGCCACGGCCCGGAAACCACCATCGGCATGGAGCGGCGGACCAATCCCTTTTGCATGATGCGGTAGCGCGGGCATTGTTCAGGCAAAGCGGTGACGCCACCGGAGCAAAGACCATGAGCATTCTGATCACGGGGGTCGCCGGCTTTATCGGGTATCATCTGGCGAGACGGTTGTGCCGGGACGGGCAAACGGTTTTAGGCGTCGATAATATCAACGATTATTATGATCCCCGCCTTAAAGAAGACCGGCTGTCGTTGCTGTCGGAATTTTCCACCTTCCGGTTTATGCAGGCCGATATTGCCGACCGGGCATCCATGGAAAGGCTGTTTGCAAATAACCGGTTTGATATCGTGGTCAACCTGGCGGCTCAGCCCGGTGTGCGTTACAGTCTGAAACACCCTGAAACGCATATTGACAGTAACGTGGTGGGGTTCGCCAATATACTTGAAGGCTGCCGGCATTCACGCGCCGGCCATCTTGTGTATGCCTCCAGCAGTTCGGTGTATGGCCTGAATACCGCCATGCCCTATTCGGTCGCAAGCCCGACGAGTCATCCGGCCAGCCTTTACGCGGCCACAAAAAGAGCCAATGAACTGATGGCCCACGCATACAGCCATGTGTTCGGGATTCCGACCACGGGCCTTCGCTTTTTTACTGTTTATGGTCCCTGGGGCCGGCCCGACATGGCTTATTTTCTGTTCACCCGCGCTATTATAAGGGAAGAACCCATAACGGTTTACAACCAGGGAAGGTCGCGGCGCGACTTTACTTACATAGACGACGTCGTTGAGACAATAGCGAGGGTGGTCCACTCCCCCCCGGGGTCTGATCCGGCATGGCTCGGTGACGCGCCCGACCCCTCTTCCAGCAGCGCTCCGTACCGGCTTTACAATATCGGCAGTGGCCGGCCCGTTGACCTGATGAGTTTTATCTCCTTGATCGAACGGCAGGTGGGCAGGAATGCAAAAACAGTCTTTTTGCCCCTGGAACCGGGGGACGTGCCTGTCACCTGGGCCGAAACCGTGGACTTTGAAAAAGCGGCGGGCCTTGTGCCTGCCACGCCTCTGGAAACCGGGATTACGGCTTTTGTGGAGTGGTACCGTGCTTACTATGGAGAGTGAAGATGAATATGTGCTTTTCTCGCCAATATCCCGCGCCTTGCATCTGCGACTCACTCAACTCGTGAAATATCCGGGTTAGGCCATGGGGATAAAGGAGCGTGACAGCGGCCTTTGCCCCCAGATGTCGTATTTACGGCAGGGGATGTTTTCCCTTGACAGGGGTATCGGTTTTCACTAAATATTTTGATACTTTCACAGGAGTTAAATTCCCGCATGCCGCGGCGTTGCCGTGACAGGGATAGCCAGACGCGGTCTGCCCGCCGGCGGTGCAGCCGGCCGGGACATTGTCCGAAACAAGGAGCTACGATGATCTACGACATGGAGTTTGAAACCCTTCCCCGCGAGGCACTTGCCGCCATTCAGCTTCAGCGGCTGGTTGCCACTCTTGAACGCGTTTATGCCACGGTACCTTTTTACCGGGAGAGATTTAAAAAAGTCGGTGTTAAACCTTCGGAAATCAAAAGCCTGGACGACCTGCGGCGCATCCCTTTTACCACCAAGCAGGATCTGCGGGACAACTATCCCTTTGGCCTGTTTACCGTGCCCATGGACAACGTGGTGCGGATTCATGCCTCCTCCGGCACCACCGGCAAGCCAACGGTGGTGGGCTACACCCGGCGGGATGTGGATACATGGGCCACGCTCATGGCCAGGGCGCTGGCCGCCGCCGGCGCCTGGAGCGGAGACATTATCCATAACGCATACGGCTACGGCCTTTTCACCGGAGGATTAGGGGTTCATTACGGCGCGGAAAAGCTGGGCGCCTCGGTGATCCCCGTGTCCGGCGGCAACACCAAGCGTCAGATCATGATCATGAAGGACTTTGGCCCCACCGTGCTCACCGCCACGCCTTCTTACACCCTGCATCTTGCCGAGGTGGCCCAGGAGATGGGCGTCAACTTCAATGACCTTCAGTTCAAGGTGGGCGTGTTTGGCGCCGAACCCTGGTCGGAAAATATGCGTCAGGAGATCGAGGCCAAACTGCATTTAAGCGCAGTGGACATTTACGGGCTGAGCGAGGTCATTGGCCCGGGCGTGGCCATCGAGTGCCGGGAGGCCAAGAAGGGGCTTCATATTTTCGAAGATCATTTTCTGGCCGAGGTCATCGATCCGGTTTCCGGTGATGTGCTTCCTTACGGTGAACGGGGAGAACTGGTGTTCACCTCGCTGACCAAGGAGGCCTTTCCCGTGATCCGGTACCGCACCCGGGACATTACCACACTGAACGCCGAACCCTGCATCTGCGGACGGACCCACATTCGCATGGACCGGGTCAGCGGCCGGACCGACGATATGCTGATCATCCGGGGGGTCAATGTGTTCCCCTCCCAGATCGAAAGCGTTCTGATGGAGATGGAAGGCGTGGCGCCCCACTACCAGCTGATTGTGGACCGCAAGGAAAACCTGGACGTGCTCACCGTGAAGGTGGAAGTTGGAGAAAGGATGTTTTCCGATGAGGTGGGCAAGCTTCAGGAGACTGAACGAAGGATCGCGCACAACATCAAGGAGCTTCTCGGCGTTTCCGCGGATGTCAAGCTGGTGGAACCCAAGACCATTGCCCGCAGTGAAGGCAAGGCCGTTCGCGTGATCGATAACCGAAAGATTTAGCAACAGGACGTTATCAACCATATCGTTATCATAAAGGGGGAAGCATGCGGGTTGAACAGATTTCCGTTTTTCTGGAGAACAGGACCGGCCGCCTGGCCGAAGTCACCGCCATTTTAACCGAAGCCGGCGTGAATATCCGCGCCCTTTCGCTGGCCGACACCTCCGATTTCGGCGTACTGCGACTGATCGTGGACGACAATCAGAAAACTAAGAATGTGCTCCGGGAAAACGGTTTCACCACCGGCGCCCATGACGTGATCGCGGTTGAGGTGGCTGACAAACCCGGCGGACTTCACCGGATCCTGGATCTGCTGGGCAAGACGGGAGTGAATGTGGAGTACATGTACGCTTTTGTCCGAAACAGCGGCAACAACGCCGTCATGATTTTCCGGTTTGACGACACGGACAAGGCGCTGGCCACCCTGGCGCAGCATAAGATCAAGGTGATTGACGGCAAAACCCTTTATGCGCTTTAGTGCGAACCTGCTGACAGAATTCTATTTTCTTGACGAATGGAAGGTTTATTGGCATAGTAGTGTGCATAACAGAGGGGAAGAAAAGAGGATTCCGCCATGCCTTTTCTGACATTGAAGTTCAAGGAAACCATTGTAAACCGGTATAAGCTGGATCCTGAAAAACCGCTTCACATCGGCAGGCGGAAAACCAACGATATCGTCATTGAAAATCTTTCGGTGTCTGGACACCACGCGAAGGTGGAATTTTTGAAAGACGGCTTTGTGCTCACGGACTTGCAGAGTAAAAACGGCACTTATGTCAACAAGAAGGCCATCACCAGTTGCATGCTCAAGGACAAGGATGTGATCCGCGTCGGCATGCACACCCTTATTTATTCCAGCAAGGGCTGATACTCGTTTTTTGTTCTTCCACGTCCGCATTTTGTGTCAGATGACACAACCCGGGGAACCCTCCGGGAGCACACGTGACAAATCAGGTCTGCCTGGCTTTTTTTACCTTCTGCATCAGTTCACCGGCAATGGCTTTTAATTCCAGTCGTTCGGTTTCCAGTTTTTTGATGCGGGTCTTGTATTCGACCAGTTTTTCTTCGAGGGTCTTGTTCAGGGCGATCTCTTTTTTATTGAACTCCTGAATCAGCCGCTCCTTGAGCAGCTTGTTTTCCTCCAACTTTTCCTCGGCCTCTTTTTTGGCGCTTTCCAGAAGTAACTCCGCTTCTCTGATTTTCCTGGCGATTTCCTTGTTGCCTTTCAGTTTGAGTGCCATACGCATGCCGACCAGAAGAATCAGCATAATGATCAGAAATACCAGAACCACCACGATGGCGGTCTGGTGGGCCGCCAGAAAGGGGATGATCTTGTCGAGGAACAGCACAAAAATCTTCAGCACGTCTTCAAAAACCATTATAATTGACTGGCTGACGGTGGCCGACGAAAATCTGTCGGCGTAATAGGTGTTGTAGACGAAGTAACCGATATGGGTCCCCAGAATCCCCGCGAACAGCCAGAGCAACCTGTCAAATAAATGGATCATGGCCGCTTCTCCTCCTGTGATTGTTGCTGTAAGTCATATCAGAAAACCGGGGGAGTAGCAAGAGAAGGCCGTCTTTTTAGCATGTTACCGCCGGACTGACGAGGGGTGCCCGTGCTTTCAGCCGCTGGTCTGATAGCGAGGAGCATGTCTCGCCATTCGGAGCACCATTTTCATCCAGTTCAAACTTTTTTGCCCGTAAGACTCATGCAGTGCTGAAGGCGCCGTCTGGCGTTTCAGCACGAAGGCCGCAAAAACAGGGACAACCACTAACCAGGGAGAAGCCGGTATACGGCTTCCGGCAGGAACAGGCACGGAT
>JBMORB010000413.1:0-6682 GCA_049320925.1 Thermodesulfobacteriota bacterium
ACCGCCGCCTCATGAACGGCCGGGGCGCGAAGCGCCTCCAGAGAAACCTTGGTATTGTGTTCAAACCCCATGAGCCATGCCATGACGGTGGTTACCGCCACCGCCACCAGCACGTTGGGACTGCGGGGATTGACGCGGTTTAAAATCACCATGATGGCAAAGGCCAGCGCCCCCATCAAAAACGTGGGCCAGTGAGTATAGTGGACCGCCGCTTCCACCACACGGATGACGGTCTCATAATGATGCGTCGCGCTGTCCACGTCCACGCCGAACATCTTGGAAAGCTGGGAGGTGGCGATGATGATGGCCGCGGCGTTGGTAAAACCGTTGACCACCGGGTGAGACAGGAAGTTGACCACCAGGCCCAGCCGCAGCACGCCCAGGGAGAACTGGAAGAGGCCCACCATCAGCGCCAGCATGACGGCATAGCTGATGTACCCCTCGCTGCCCGCCGTGGCCAGGGGGGCCAGGGAGGCGGATGTCATCAGCGAAACCACCGCCACCGGTCCGGTGGCCAGCTGCCGGCTGGAACCGAACAGAGCCGCGATCATGGGCGGCAGAAAGGAGGCGTACAGGCCGTAATAAGATGGCAGGCCAGCCAGCTGGGCATAGGCCATGGACTGGGGAATCAGCACCAGGGCCACGGTGAGCCCGGCAATACCGTCCGCCTTGAATTTGTCCAGGTTATAGCCCCGCATCCAGGCCATAAAAGGGAAAATCTTGTTGATCATGAAACGAACCTTTCCTTTCCGTAGTTTTATTTAACCATGCGGCCGATCAGGGCCATCAATTCATTGTAAAGCGCGCCCGCGTCGTACAGGTTGCAGTTCTTGAACCGGACAATGCCGTCCACCGTAGAAAGCAGGACCAGCGCCGTTTTTCGGGGTGACAGCGTTCCCACAGAGCCATCGGACTGACCCTTGACCAGGGCTTTTTCAAAAATATCCACAAAGCAGTTGTAAATCTCCTCCAGCAGCGTTCTGCAAAAGGCATTCTCCTCGGCCAGCTTATAAGGATAATGTCGATGGAGCAAAAGGAACCAGGGCTGCCGGACCCCGGCCAGATAGAGATAAAAATCCACCGACGCTCTCAGCAGTGCCTCACCGTCGGGAAAATCCTTTTCGCCGAAATAATGAGAAAACTCCTCAAGAATACCGTCTTTGACATTGCTCAAGACCGCGAGAAAAAGGTCTTCCTTGGTTTTGAAATGATAAAAGACCGTGGCAGTGGCAACGCCGCTCATGCCGGCGACTTCACCCATGGAGGTTTCCTTGAAACCCTTTGTGGCAAACAGAAACGTGGCAACATCCAGTATCTCGTTTTTCTTTGACATAGTTCAGATTATCCTACAGCACAAAAACTAACTGATAAGTCAGTCAGCCTGACTGTTGAATCAGTTTTATTTGAATCTTTCCCTGCTGTCAAGCATTTTTTAGCGCTGAATTTCCATTTTTCCACGCGCCAAAAACCGCCTGCCAGGCCCGGCCGGATATTCATTATTAAAATCCATCGTGTATTAAATTTTAAAAAATGTGCGAAAAATTCTGGACACTACCAATTTAATGTTCTCGTAAAAAGACGAAACTCACCTTATTCCGTCACCCCGGCCCCCGAGCCGGGGTCCAGTAAAAATGAATAACATCAATTTTATACTGGATTCCGGGTCAAGCCCGGAATAACGATGTAAGGACTTTTTACAAAGCCATTAAATTGGATTTCGATACCGATAGCGATTTCGACCTGGATAAACATATTAAAAGATGTGCCGCCATGACTAAAACCCTTTTGGGACAGCAGTGTTAAAGGAATACCTGCGGTTTTTTTTAAATCAAGCGGTTTTTTTGCTGTTCTCCCATATTGATATGATCAAAAACCCATGTTATGGTGACCTTCCAAATATCAACACCGGGAGCGCCTATGAACTACCTTGTCAGAGACCTGATGGTCCCTATTTCAGAGTATGCCACCGTGCCCGTGGGTGCCACGCTGTTTGATGCCGTACTGGCACTTGAAGAGGCACAGCTGAACTTTGACCGGTCCAAGTACCTTCACCGGGCCATTCTGGTGATGGATGAAAACAACCATGTGGTGGGCAAGCTCAGCCAGCTCAATGTGCTTCATGCCCTTGGCTCTGACGCCGACAACCGGGAGATAAATACCATCCGTCAGCTGGATAAGTTCGGTTTTTCCCCCCAGTTCATCAGCGCCATGGAGGCCCGGCACCGGTTTGCGGGCCGTTCCCTGAAAGAAATATGCGCCGGTCCGGCCACCATGAAAGTGGAAAACTTCATGAAAGCCACCACCCCCGGTGAATACGTGGATGAAAAGGCGCCCATCGAGAGCGTGATCCCCCAGTTTGTCCATGGTGCCCACCTGTCGCTGCTGGTGACCCGGAAAAACAAAATCGTGGGTATCCTGCGTTTGGCCGACGTGTTTGCCGCCGTCTTCCACGCCATGGAGAAAAACCATCACGACCAGACTGCCCGGGCAACCGCTGCCACGCATAAGGAGACTTCCCCATGAAAGAACTCCGTAAACTTCTGGACAGGCTGACGCAGCGGGCCAACATCAACCTGCGCGAGATAGACTACGATGCCACGCCGGTCATTCAAAACCTGGTGCCGCTGAGCCAGATGGACAAATTCTACGCCTTTTACGGTATCTCCAATCACCACCCCCTGGATCTTCAGTTTCAGCACTCCAACCTGGCCGGCAGCTACTTTCTGGGCAAGAGCCGGGTGACCAATTCCCTGATTTACAAAAGCGACGTGCGGGGCGACGAACTCAAGAAAAAGGGGGATGTCTTCAAGTTCCAGAGCTTTGAAATCCCCATCACCCGGGACGAGGGTTTCGACATTGAAGACAGCTTCCTTGTGAAAACCCTGGTGCACAACTTCTCTCACGACCCGGAAACCCTGGAACGGTTTTTCATCAAGGACACCATCTCCACCCATTACGCCAACATCCACGGCTCTCCCTGTGACGGCTGTTTTCTCGGGCCTTTTGCCACGGCGGACCTGACCACCATGCGGGACTGCCTGGTGGGCGCATTCTCCTATGTGCAGGCGCAGGAGATCAGCCGCATGAGCATCAAGCCCGGAACCATCTGGGTGCGCAGTCCCGGCGTGTTCAACTTCTTCTATCAGCACGACCGGAACCGGCTTGAGAAATACATCCATTACACCACCGGCACGCTTCCATCGGGCCTGTTCATGGACGTGGCCGAGGCCAGCAAGACGGCCTTCCAGGGTATTTTTGAAAAGGTGCACCTCGAGCATCCCGTGAAAGTGCCGGTGACGGCCTCCGTGGACCGTTATGCCGTGGTCAAGCCCGGCACCCGCATCAGCGACAACGTGCTGGTGGCCCAGCGGGCCTTTCTGCAGAACGCGTGGATGGGGAAAGGCGCCAACGCCCAGGAAAACTGCCAGATCATCGATTCACGGCTGATGGGCAACAACGTAACGGCCCACGGCGCCAGGGTCATCGACTGCGAGCTGGGCAGGCAGGTGTTTGTGGGGTTCAACAGTTTTCTCAGGGGCAGGCCAAAGGCCAAGCTCAAGATCGGCAGGGAAAGCATCGTCATGCCGCACACCATCATCGACGCGGAAAAGCCGCTGGCTATTCCGGCAGGCCACCTGGTCTGGGGTCTGATCACCCGTCCCGAAGATATCAAGACCCATGCCATTCCCATTAAAAAATTCGCTGCCGTCTCCGACCATTTTTCAATGGGCAACCTGTTTTTCGAAGGCAGTGGGAAGGCCTTTGTGTCAGCCTTTGAACACCGGATTCAGCACATCCTGGAGGCCAACGGCGCGTTTTTCGACGGCAAAAAGAACCGGGGGCACGCCCAGTTCAACCAGAGCATCTCCTTTAACACATTGCAGCCCTATTCCGAAGGAGACCTGAAGGGGCTTTATCCGACCATCATCATCCGGCCGTAGCCCAGGGCTGAATATCGAATATCGAACAGGGAATGCCGAATCATAAAAGGCATTCCCTGTTTTCATTATCCGAATCGAAATCGGGATCGGGATCGAATTATATTTACGGCGGTACTCTCAAAGGTTATTTCTCTTATCCTGCTTATCCGTGTACTTTTCTTGGCGGCAAGAAAAGTACCAAAAGAACCGGCCCGTGCAGCTTGGCCTGCGGCTTCCCTCGCGCAAACGCATTTTTTCGGCGCGGGCAGGAACTCGTTCGCCTGCGGCGAACTCAAACAGCCTGCCCGCTGTTTCGTTCGTCTGCCGACGAACTCCGCTATTTCCGAAAAAAGCATTCGCGCTCGGCTGAGCTGCAATGGGCAAGACCAACCCTGTCCTGTCCATCGTCACCCCGGCCACCGAGCCGGGGTCTAGTGCGAACGATCAAAAAGGCAGACCGATCAATTTAAACCGGCTTCCGGTCAGACCCGTCCTGTAGGGTCGCAAAATCTTGCGCGCCCGCCTTTCTGCTTTTCATCAACCCGAATCTATAGTAAAAAAAGTTGTTGCAAAAAAAATCACGGGTTCCCCAGGCAACTTGTTGCCCGGGGCCGAAGGGCAGAATGCCTGATGAGTTGTTCTCAACAATTTGCATGAAGCAACAAGCTGCCTCTTATGCATCGCACCCCGGCAAGCAGTTGCCGGGCCACCCGCCGGGAAAAACAATTCATGTTACAAAACCAAGGTCATCAACTATGAAAAAAATAATACTGTCTTTCGGGTTTTTTTTGTTCTTCACTTCTTTTGCTTATTCACAGTGGACATCAAATGGGAAAATTGTGCCCGATACTGAATACAGAAAGGCTGTCAGTGGGTTCGGCGCATACCTGTTAATTACCGATAAAGCGGACGAACTGTTTTCAAAATGGAATGAACCCCGTGATCCAGTACCAATGAGAACGACTGCAACTGTGAAGAGGAATGAAACCATAACAGTTGTACTCGTCTTCAGGGGATGCAAGGCAGATTCTAAGGGGATGTGCAACGCAACTTTTGATTGTTCGGTTCTCAGGCCGGATAAGAACATCTATGCTGATTTAAAAGATGTAGAATTATGGGTTAATAAGCCCGCTCCATCCGAAGACCAGATAGAACTCAGCTTTGGGAATATTAGTATTCAGATTGAACCTGATGATCCTTTAGGAGTATACGAGGTAGTTGTAAAAGTAAAAGACCATATTGCGAACATCTCGTTTACGCTGACGCAACAGTTTGAAGTCATAGAATAGGCCCTTAATTACCGCCAAGAACCTAGTATATGCCCTCCCTTCTCAAAAACATTCCCGCCGAACTGCCGGAAGAACTCGTTGAAACCCTGTGCGCCACAGGCATTGTCACCATCGAGCGGATCGTGTCAAAGGGCCATGCATCACCGCCGGGGTTCCGGTACGATCAGGAGAAAGATGAGTTTGTTCTGGTGGTCAGGGGAAGCGCCGGGCTCAGGTTTGAGGGCCGGGAAGATATTGTTGAACTCAGGGCCGGAGACTGGATCAACATCAAGGCCCATGTGAGGCACCGGGTGGAGTGGACCGACCCGGCCGGCGAAACCATCTGGCTGGCCGTTTTCTACCGGTGAGAGGTCCGGGCCGGTCCTGCCGCCGACTGGAAACCATTATCCAATTGCTGTCGCAGGGTCAAAATGGTAAATTAACGCCATGAATCGAAAGCACACAGCCATATCCCGAATGTCGGACAACCGGAATGACGATTTTGTGCCGGGCACCCCGGCAGACCGGCTCCAGATCGTCTGGCCCCTGACCAGAGAAATCACGTCTTTGAGCAAAAAATACGATGTTGAACGAAGACTACAAAGACATGTTACGCGCCTTATCCGACGAGAAAGTTAAATATCTTCTCGTCGGCGCCTACGCTCTGGCAGTTCACGGTTATCCGCGCGCTACCATGGACAAAAGCATTAACCCGGATATCCCGAGCGGCCGTTTCCTCTGACGCAGACATAAGAACCCGTCCATCGTACAGAACACGGACAGAGAACCCCTTGATGGACATTCCGCTTATTCACCCGGCCAGCCGCTGGCGCAGCCGCGTGTAGCGCAGGTTGGGCCGGTTGTTGTTCACGCCGATGGCCAGGGCCTTTTTAGTCCCCACCATCACCACCAGGCGGCGGCCCCGGGTCACGGCCGTATAAACAAGATTCCGCTGCAACAGCACATAATGCTGGGTAAGAATGGGCATCACCACCGCCGGGTACTCCGACCCCTGGGACTTGTGCACGGAGATGGCATAGGCCAGCACCAGTTCGTCTAACTCTGAAAAATCGTAGGCCACCTCCCGGCCGTCAAACAGCACCATCAACATCCGGGCTTCCTGGTCGATGCGGACAATGCGGCCGATATCGCCGTTGAACACCTCTTTGTCGTAGTTGTTGCGAATCTGCATCACCTTGTCCGACAGGCCGAAAGTGGCCTCGCCCCGGGCAATGCCGTTGCCCGACGGATTTAGCGCCTTCTGCAGCCGGTTGTTTAAACTGATGGCGCCCACGGATCCCTTGTGCATGGGGGTAAGCACCTGAATGTCGTCAAAAGGATCCAGGCCGAACTTTGCCGGAATGCGGCGGGTGACCAGGTCAACAATGGTATCGGCAACCGTGTCCGGGTCCTCCTGGTCCACAAAGAAAAAATCACCGGCCGCGTCGTCGTTCTGAATGTGTGGCATCAACCCCTGATTGATCAGGTGGGCGT
>JBMORB010000414.1:0-6637 GCA_049320925.1 Thermodesulfobacteriota bacterium
ATTTCAACTATTTCCCGTAAATCCCAGCCCAGATTAAAAGCGGCCGCCAAATGTGTTTCCAAATCGTCGCTTCTGCCCAGCGCTGCAAGCATGGTGATCGTGCACAACTCGCGCGTCTTCAGATCCAGTTCAGCTTCCCGGCCATAAATCTCATTAAAACACCCGTCAATGATTATTTCGGAAACCTCTTTGTCAATGGCATCCAGGGCCGCCTGCAGGAAAGGCCCCATGTCTCCCCACATCCGCTCAGAAGCGTTTTTTATCATGACGGCGCTCTCCTTTCTGTGCTTTTTTCGGTGTCAATTACTGTTTTTGCCATTTTGCGTCCCTTGACCATACTATTGCACTTTTCTTACGCCGCTTCGTTCATCCGCGAAGCCAGATCCTTCAACACGTTTCTGGCCGCGACAATGGCGCTTCGGCCTTTTTTATTGGCAAACGACACCTTCAGGCCATCCGGGGCCGTCATTTCCATGGTGCCGGAATTTTCCCGGACCGCTTCCGCAAGGACCCGGGGCCGGGGAATGTGCTCCCCGGAAAAGGAAAGGCGCATGTGAGTGTCGGCCAGGTCGAGTTTCCTTACCCCTAGCTTTACCGCGAGGTTTTTGAGCATGATTTTGAGCAAAAGATTTTCCGCTTCGGCCGGCAGGGGGCCGAACCGGTCGGTCAGCTCCGCCTTGATGTCGGCCAGTTCCTTTCCTTCGGCGGCCCTGGACAACCGGCGGTAGATGGCCATCCGCTGGTCGATATCCGGAATATAGGACTCGGACAGAAACGAAGAAACCGGAATATTGATTTCCGGGTTGAGCGTTTCGGCAACGGGCTCGCCCTTGAGTTTTGATACCGCCTCCTCCATCAACTGCAAAAACATGTCATACCCCACGGCCGAGATGTGGCCGGACTGGGAGACCCCCAGGGCCGATCCGCCGCCGCGGATTTTGAGGTCGTTCATGGCGATCTGGAAACCGGACCCCAGGTCGCTGTGCTCCATGAGCACCTTGAGCCGCTTCTGGGCGTCACGGCCAAGGGCGGTCTCTCTTGGAATAAAAAGATAGGCATAGGCCTGTTCGTCGGACCGGCCCACCCTGCCCCGGATCTGGTAAATCTGGGCCAGGCCGAAAAGGTCGGCCCGGTTGACAAAGATGGTGTTGGCCGCCGGAATGTCGATGCCCGATTCGATAATGCGCGTGCACACCAGCATGTCGAGCTTCCTGTCCACAAACCGCATCATCACGTCTTCCAGGTCTTCCTGGTCCAGCCGGCCATGGGCGATGCCCAGTCTCACTTCAGGCACCAGTTTTTTCAGGTGGTCGGCGATAAAGGCGATCTTGTGAATGTTGTTGTGGACAAAATAAATCTGCCCTCCCCTTTCCAGTTCCTTGCGAATGGCGGTTTTGATAATGGCGTCGTCGAATTCGGAAATATAGGTCTTGATGGCCTTGCGGTGCTCCGGCGGCGTGGTGATGACGCTGATGTCCCGCACGCCCATCAGCGACATGTGAAGGGTCCGGGGAATGGGCGTGGCGGTGAGGGAAAGAACGTCTACGGTGGCGCGCAGCTTTTTCAAGGTCTCCTTGTGCTTGACCCCGAACCGCTGCTCCTCGTCCAGCACCACCAGGCCCAGCCGCTTGAAGCCCACGTCTTTGGACAGCAACCGGTGGGTGCCGATGACGATGTCGATCCGGCCCTCCTTTAAGTCGGCCACAATGCGCTTCTGCTCGGCCGGGCTCCGGAACCGGCTCAGGCAGGCCAAGGTAAAAGGATAGTCGGAAAACCGCTGGGAAAAGGTGGCAAAGTGCTGTTCGGCCAGGACCGTGGTGGGCACCAGCACGGCCACCTGAAGGCTGTCGGACGCGCAGACAAAGGACGCCCGCATGGCGATTTCGGTCTTGCCGTATCCCACGTCCCCGCAGACCAGCCGGTCCATGGGCACGGAGGATGCCATGTCCGAGAGGACCTCGCCGATGACCTTGACCTGATCCTCGGTCTCCTCAAAGGGAAACCCGGCCTCGAAATCGCCGAACCACTCGCCCGGCGGGCTGAAGGCGTGGCCCTCCTGAACCTTTCGCCGGGCGTACAGGTCCAGCAGCTCCCTGGCGATTTTTTCCACCTCCTTGCGGGCTTTTGCCTTGACCCGGCCCCACGCCTTGCCCCCCATCTTGTCCAGCATGGGCTCGGTGTCGTCGGCCCCCACGTACTTGCGGGCCATGTCCATGCGGTCCACGGAAAGATAGAGCCGGTCCCCGTCCCGGTAGGTGATCAGCAGAAAGTCGTTGGCAATGCCCTCCACCGTGACCTTCTGAATGCCTTCGTACCGGCCGATGCCGTGGTCCACGTGAACCACCAGGTCCCCCTGCTTCAGGGTCTCAAGATCCAGGAAGGCCCCTTGCGGCCCTTTTTTCCGGGGCCTGGGCCGGCGCCGGGCCGTGCCGAAAATCTCGGTTTCGGTGATCACCGATATCCCTTCCGCCGGAAAACGGAACCCGGCGGAAAGCCGTTCGGGAACCAGGTAAACCCGGCCGGGGACATGTCCTGCGGCGGCAGGGCTATCGACGGTTTCATGGGCCACCTGGTGGGAGGTCAGAAAGTAGGCCAGCCGGTCGGCCTGGGACCGGCCCCCGCAGGCGACCACCGAGGCGCATCCCGCGTTCCGGTTCTCATCGATCCACGCCAGCAGCGGCGAGAGAACGGTCTCCTGCTCTTTTCGCACAGCGCGCATCATCAGGGAAACGGCGCCGTTGTCCGTCACGGCGGCAGATACCGTTTCAGGCCCTTCTCCGCACAGGCCCGGCGCGTCGGCCACCGGCAGAACGGGAAAAGAAAGCACCGGCTTTTTACAGATTCCCGCCAGCGCTTCTTCATAAGTCATATAAAGGGTTTCGGGCGGCATGCACCACCGGCCCTCCTGCCGGGCCGTATCGTAAAGCTCAGCGGCCAGTTGCCCGTGGCTTTCGGCTTTTTCTTTTATCGCCGAAGGATCGATCATCACCACCAGGGTCTTAGCGGGAAGATGGTCGAAAAAGGTGGCCGGTGCGTCATAGACCAGCGGCATCAGGCTTTCGGACCGTTCCGGACCGCCGCCCTGCTCCACGCGGTCGATCATCTCCCGGAGCATTGAAACCGGCAGGCTGTGTTCCGCCGCCTGTTTTTTTACAGCGGCAATGATCCGGCCCATGCGGTCCTTTCGAATAACGGTTTCACGGGCCGGCAGGACGGTGATGCCGCTGGTGGGCCGCAGCCGCCGCTGGGTGACCGGGGAGAAGAAATGAATCGACTCAACGGTGTCGCCGAACAGATCAATGCGGGCAGGGTCTTCGTGGAACGGGGAAAAAAGATCGATAATGCCGCCGCGGACCGAAAAGTCGCCGGGCTCCTCAACAATGGCGGTCCGGGTGTAGCCGCCGGACACCAGTTTTTCCACAAGGGCTTCCGGGTTGATGGCCGCGCCCTCGGTCACGGTCAGAACAACGTCGCACAGGTCCTGCCGGGGAATGACCTTCTGCAAAAGGCCGTCCACGGCCATCACCGTCACGGCCGGGGCGATGCCTTCGGAAAGCCGGTAAAGCAGGCTGATGCGCTCGGCCGCGGTCCGGTTGTGATACGAAACCGGGCGAAAAGGCATCACCGTGTACGACGGGTACAGCACCACCTCGGACCCGGCGTCCGCGCCCTGAAAGAAAAACCGGGCGTCTTCGGCAAACCGCTGGGCCTCCTGGATGGTGGGGGCAATGGCCAGCACCGGCAGGCCCGCGGCTTTGCCGGCCCGCACGGCCATGAAGGCGTCGGCCGCCGCCGGCACACCGGCGCACGCGATCTCCCCCGATCCGGCCCGCAGCCGGTCGGCGAAGTCCTGAACAATTTTTTTTTCTTGATTTTGCGCCATGCCCGCGATAGTTTTCCGGGATCATTTGTTCCAGCGGGCCACCGTAGCTCAGTTGGCAGAGCGACGCACTCGTAATGCGTAGGTCAGGAGTTCGATTCTCCTCGGTGGCTCCATCTTTTTTCCTGCCCGCTTTTCCCGCGTATTTTCACGCACCGGCATGGTGCCGCCTTTTGCCGCTGTTGTCAACCGTTGAAAGAAGTTCGAATCCGTTCCATAGTACATGAGTCTGTCCTTATCCATGCGCTACGCTCCCGGCGGGATGTCGTCCTGAGTTCTGCTTGGCTGTTCCGCGGCCGCTATCACGGCAGCGGTTTAACTTAGAAGCCCCTTTTTGCATTCAAAAAGGGGCTTCTAAGTTTGATTTAATGGTGTTATTTAAATGTTTTTACATGTTAGTTCAGTATATTGTCCTGGTCCGACCCCGGCGACCCCGGCGCTCGCCCGACCACCCGATCAAGTCGGGTGGTGACGAGGAAGAGAGTTAGGCCGGGGCTTTATTTTTAGTCCGTTTGAATTTTTGTATAGTTCGGGTCTTCTGTGCGGTTAAAAAAGAAATTCGTATACTGGCACTGCAATCCCTAAAAAAGAAATTCGGTTACTGGCACCGAATTCAGTAAATGTAAAAATATAAAGGGCGTACCCACTAGTCCCCTTGTCCTCCAGAACCCGCATTCTTCTTTCTTCGATTATGTGCAACAGGTATTCCTGTTAATACTGCAATAAAAAAAGCGATTCCAGTACTAGTGGCTAACGCTATTAAAAAAAATGGATCTAAATACCCAAGGACAAGATATCCAATAATTTGATAACCCACTGATGATATTAACGCTGCAAATATACAGGCAAAAATGTAATTTTCTACCCGTTTGTGGAACAAATATGCAACGCTGACAGAGATAATACAAAATAATATTATCACCATTAAATTTTTATCCATATTTTTGGATGTCCTTTACTTCTTTTTGAATTTTTGACAGCACGGTTTATCTTTTCTTGCATCTTCAAAAGCGCCGTCACCCCAGCAATCTACGGCACTCCAATATTTAGATGCTTGTTGATAACACTTTAAATTTGAAAGATTTTGTCGATCACAAACACGCTTCATGCATTGATAAAACTCTTCATCACATTCTGTTTTAGTCTTACTGCACTCCTTTCCGTAACAATTATCATGTTTTTGGCAACAGTCGGTAAAATCATATCCTTCAGGCTCCTCGGGTACAGCCCAGTCATTCCACCAGCTGCCGCAAACTAACCCTTCGGGATCAATAAGGTTGATTGGATTGTTCTTTGTATAAGTAAAAAGATTTATGCCACCCCAGAGCCCAATCGGATCCACCCTCAAATACCTCCCCGTCCCCGGCTCATAGTACCGCCAGAAGTTATAATGCAGTCCCGTTTCCCCATCAAAATACTGGCCCGGGAACCGCAGATTATTGACCACCGTGGCTCCGGCCTCAACCTCGGCCTTGCCGAAGCTCCCGTACTTGGCACTCCACACCACGGCCCCGTTTGTGGCCGTCAGTTTCTGCGGCGTACCCAGGTGATCGTTGTGGTAGAAGTAATAATTCCCGCCGACCTTCATGAACAGGGGGTCGGTGCCCCAGGTGCCGCCGGGCTGCCAGCCATAGGACTTGACCACGTTGCCGCTGGCGTCGATTTCCGCCACAAGGCCCTCGTCCCTGTAATGGAAGTATGTCCGTGTTCCCCCGACCTCCTTCCACAACCTGCGGCCGAACGGGTCATAATAGTACGTGGCCGTCAAAGAACCGGAACCGGGCAGGCCGTTCCAGACCTGGGTCAGCCGGTCTTCCGTGTTGTAGACATAGCTGGTGACAACGCCGCCTTCTTTCTTTTTAACGGTATTGCCGTTGGCGTCGTACTCATAACTGGCGGCCTGAAGGCCGCCGCTACTGGATAAACCGGGCAATGACAGAAGTTCGTTGTTGCCGTTGTAGACCCAGCTCCCTGCCGCCTGGGCCGAGGTCAGGCGGTTGCCCACGCTGTCATAGGTAAAGGCTTCGTCGGCCAGGCCCGCGGTATCCAAAACACAAAAACTATATCGGAATCGTGAAGGAGAATGTGGTGCCTTCCACGGGTGACGTCATAAAATCAACGGTGCCGCCCAGGGATTCCTCTCCGAACCGTTTCATGGTGTAGGTGCCCATTCCCCGGCCGGCTTCCGGTTTGGTGGTAAAATCGCGCTCAAATACCCGCCTGGCAAATTTAGGCATGATGAACGCCCGGTTCCATACGGAAAACGTCAGGCGGTCCAGGCTCCGTGATACTGATATCCGGACCGTGTCACCGGGTTCCGATGCTTCAAGCGCGTTGACGACCATGTTTGACAGGATCCGCAGCAGCAGAAACCGGTCGGTGGCAAAAATCAGGTTCAGCATTTCGCAGGGTTCGGGGAAAACGAGGTGCTTGTCCCGGGTCGCCGGATGGCGGGCAAAGGTGTCGCCGATTTCTTTTAAAATTTCCAGCACCGATACCGGCTCCCACTCCGATTTATACATGCTCTGCTCCCGTCCGATCAGATACCGGTGAACTTCAATTTCCCGGGCCAGGCGCAGAGAGAGATTCGATATACGACCGAACAGGTCCCTGTTGCGGGCCGGGTCCAGAGGCCGGTCGCTGTTTTCGTAAAGCTGGGTCAGCCCGGTCAGGCCGGCAACCGTGTTGCTGATATCGTGCAGAAACGAACGGGTGAGAAAGGCCATTTTCCGGCAGGCCGTGATATCCTGAAGAAAC
>JBMORB010000415.1:0-6543 GCA_049320925.1 Thermodesulfobacteriota bacterium
AGCGGGCAGGCTGTTTGAGCCCGCCGCAGGCGGGCGAGTTCCTGCCCGCGCCGAAAAACCCGCTTGCGCGAGGGAAGCCGAAGGCCAAGCCGCGGGGCGCGATTCTTTTGGTACTTTTCTTGGCGGCAAGAAAAGTAAACGGATAAAAAAGGTGTTTGTCATGCCGGGCCACGACCCGGCATCCAGTAACTGATGACCGGCACACCCTGCCGTCCGGTTGCACTGGACCCCGGCCCGGGGGCCGGGGTGACGGAGGCCGGAAAAACCGCTTTTCGACCCCGATCCCGATAGCGATAGCGATTTCGACCCCGATCCCGATAGCGATACCGATTTGGATAAACAGATCAAAAGATGTGACGCCATGGTTAAAACCGTTTTTGGACAACAATGAATTGGCATAAAAGACGGGGGAGCCGCCGTAAACGGCAAAAAAAAGGCACCCTCCGCCGCTTGACGGCTGAAGGTGCCTTTAAAAAGTGTTTACCCGAAAGGGTTACACTACGCTTACGTTGGCCGCAGCCGGGCCTTTTTTGCCCTCAACGATATCAAAGGTGACGCGGTCGCCTTCGTTAAGGGTTCTGAAACCCGAAGCGTTGATCGCCGAGTGATGCACGAACACGTCCGGTCCGTTTTCCTGCTCGATGAAGCCAAAGCCCTTGCTGTCGTTAAACCATTTGACAATTCCGTCAGCCATGAAACATCCTCCTTACTGTTTTAATGATTCTCAACGTCGTGTACTGGAGGAAACCTCTGTGACAGACGGGTACTTCCTTCAGACCGATCCGGTTTCATCGCCCAATGATGAAACCCATTGATTGTGAGTGAACATAAAATGTTTTGAATATAAAGACAAGAAAATTCTTTACCCGGCGAAATTTTTTACAAAACCCGGTTTTTCACAAAACCGGAAGACGGACCGGAGCCTTCCGGCCGCCGGAAACGGTCCACTCAACCGGCTGGTTTTCCGAACCTGCCACCGACGCCACATGGCCGTCAAAGAAACACTGTTCGACAAAAAGAGCGGCATCCTTAAAACAAACCGCTACCCGGACATCGCTGAAAACCGAAACGATCCGGCACCGGTCAAGGTCGGCAATGCCGGCGCCCCGGCTTTTAAGGGTCGCCTCCTTGGCGGTCCAGCACCGGAAAAAAACGGTCCACCGGTCCTGGGAAAACAGGGCCGCCTCTGCCGGCGACACGACTTTGGGAATCAGGGCCTCGGAACGGGGCGCAATCTTTTCCACGTCAATGCCGATGGGGGCCGCCGACACCACACCGGCCACATAGTCGGGCTTGTGGGAAACCGACCACCACACCCCCTGTTCGGGCACAGGGGCCCCGCGGTCATCCTTCCGAAAAACGCAAGGCGGCGGCAGGCCGCTCTTTTGGGCCGACAAAACAACGGGTTCCCTGGAGCAGTCGCTCAGGGCCGCCTGCCGCCGGTCAAGCGGCAGGTCCGCAAGGGCACGGGGAACGGGGCAGATAACGGGGTAAAGCACGGTCATTTCTTATCCGGAGCCGGCGGATCAATGATGATGCGCAGGTCGGCCACGGTGGCGCCCTTTCCCTGCTCGTGAACGATCAGGGGGTTGATGTCCAGCTCGACAATGTCCGGATTGTCCATCACCATGTCGGAAAGGCAGACCAGCAGTTTCTGCAGCACGGCGACGTCGCTTTTGGGCTTTCCCCGGAAACCGTCGAGCATGGGAAAGGAACGGATGCCCTTGATCATGCGCACCGCGTTGTTCCGGCCGATGGGGGCCAGGCGGAACACCACGTCCTTGAACAGTTCCACGAAAATGCCGCCCAGGCCGAACATGAGCAGGTGGCCGAAGCCGGGATAGCGGTTGGCGCCCAGAATGATCTCCTGGCCCGACGGCGCGAATTTCTGCACCAGCACGCCGCGGATACTGGCCTCCGGGTTATAGGCCCGGGCGCTGGCCACGATCTCGTCAAACGCCTGTTTCACCGCCTCGGCGGTTTTCATTCCCACCTTGACGCCGTTGGCCTCGGACTTGTGAATGATCTGGGGCGACACGATCTTCATGACCACCGGGTATCCCATCTCCTCGGCCAGGGCCACGGCCTGGTCCGGGGTTTCGGCCAGCTTTGTGGGCAGCACGGAAAAACCGTAACAGGCCAGAATTTCGTTGCCTTCCAGCTCGCCGATATAGGTCTGGCCCTCCTTGCGGCATGCGTCGATGATCCGCCGGGCGCATTTTTTGTCATGGGAAAACTTGAACTGGGCCAGGTACTGGCGGTGGACCCACTGCTCGGACCGGTAAAGAATGGCAATGGCCTTGGCCGCGTTTTCCGGAAACCGGTAAACCGGGATGTGGCACTCCTGAAGGTGTTTGACGCCTTCAGACACGTCGATGACGCCCATGAAGGCGCAGACGACCGGCTTGGGCGTGCGCCGGGCGATCTTTGAAACCACCCTGGCCACCTGAATGGCGTTGGTCATGGACTGGGGCGTGAGAATCACCAGGGCGCTGTCGGTGTTTTCGTCCCGGATAACCGCGTCCAGGGCCGCCTGGTAGCGTTCCGGGTCCGCGTCGCCGATCACGTCCACGGGGTTGTGAATGTTGGCCGTGGGCGGCAGGTGACTGGCCAGGGATTCAATGGTTTCCGGCGAAAACCGGGCCAGCTCCAGGCCGCTGACCTCGGTCATGTCCGTGGCCACGATGCCCGGCCCGCCGGCATTGGTGACAATGGCGATGCGCTTTCCCTTTGGAAACTTTTTGGCCGCAAAGGCCCCGGCGTAGTCGAACAGTTCGTTGACCGAATCCACCCGGATGATGCCCGTTTCCGCGAAGATGGCGTCATACACGCCTTCGGACCCGGCAATGGAGCCGGTGTGGGACGAGGCGGCCGCGGCCCCGGCCCCGGTGCGGCCCGACTTGATGGCCAGAATGGGGGTGGGGTTTTTGCCGGATGTGATATGGCGCACCGCGTCGATAAACTCCTGGCCGCCCCGCTTGAGTTCCTCTATATACATCATGATCACGTCGGTGGCCGGGTCCTTGTGAAGGTAGGTCAGAAGGTCCAGTTCGTCCACGTCGGCCTTGTTGCCCGTGGAGATGAACTTTGAAAAGCCCACGCCCATGTCCGCCGCAAAATCCAGCACCGCCGTGCAAAGCGCCCCGCTCTGGGAGATAAAGGAAATATTGCCCGGCATGGGCATGCGCCGGGAAAAACTGGCGTTCAGCCGGACCTTGCTGTTGGGGTTGATCACGCCCAGGCAGTTGGGGCCCACCACCCGGATGCCCGCCTTCCGGCACAGGTCAGTGACCGTCTCTTCGATCTTTTTGCCCTCGCCGCCCACTTCCCGGAAACCCGCGGAAACGATCACCACGGCCTTGACCTTTTTCTCGATACAGTGGTGAATGGACTCCAGGGTGGCTTTGGGCGGCAGAATGATCATGGCCAGGTCCACCGGGTCCGGAACATCCAGCAGGCTGGGATAGGCCTTGACGCAAAGAATGGAGTCGGCCCTGGGGTTCACCGGATAAAGCGTGCCGTTGAACCGGCCCCGCAGAATATTCTCAAAAAGATCATGCCCCACCTTGCCGGGCGTGGAAGAGGCGCCCAGCACGGCCACGGATTTGGGGGCAAAGATGGCGTCCAGTCGGTTCATGGTTTTCTCCCGTAAAACAGGTTCTTTACCTTTTGGAAAAATGATCAACAATGGCCCGGACCAGGCCTTCGATGGTGTATTCAGCGGCGGTGACGTGAACCGCAAACCCTTCTTTTTGGGCGGTTTCCGTGGTAATGGGCCCGATGGAGGCCACTGTGACGGTTTTCATCAGCCGGTCGACGGCGGCCTTGTCCTCCGGCAGCAGGGCCTTGAAGTTTTTCACGGTGGAGGAGCTGGTAAAAGTGACCATGTCCACCTTTCCGTCTTCCAGGGCCAAAAGCAGGGGCCGGGCCCCGGAGTCGTCGCGCTTTGTCACATAGGCGGTCACCTCGTCCACCCGGGCGCCCATTCTGGTCAACTCCTCGGGCAGCACGAACCGGGCCTCTGCCGCCCTGGGCAGCAGCACTTTTTTCCCTTTCACATCCTGGCGGGAAAAGGACTCTACTACGGATTCCGCACGAAAGCTTTCCGGCACGATGTCGCTTTTGATTCCGAAATCCAGCAGCCGTTGCTGTGTGGCCGGGCCGATGACAGCGGTTTTCAGATGGCCCAGGCGCCGCACGTCCCCGCCTTTTTCAAACAGCCGGGCAAAAAAGTGGTCCACCCCGTTGACACTGGTAAACACCAGCCAGTCATAGGTCAGGATGTTGTCGATGGCCATGTCCAGCGGCGTAAAGTCGTCCGGCGGCTCCACCCGGATGGTGGGGCACTCGATGCAGGCCGCGCCCAGTTGCGAAAGGGCGGCGATAAAGTCGCTGGCCTGGGCACGGGCACGGGTCACCACGATGGTTTTTCCCAAAAGGGGCCGGGTGGCCTCAAACCATCCAATCGTATCGCGCAAGGCAACCACGCCGCCGACGATAATGATACAGGGCGCCTGAAGGCCGGCGGCTTTAACCTTTTCGACGATGTTTGCAAGCGTTCCGGTCACGGTCTGCTGCATGGCCGTGGTTCCCCACCGCACCAGGGCCGCGGGCGTGTCGGCCGGCCGGCCGTGCTCCAGCAGCCGGTCCACGATAAAGGAAAGGTTTTTCACGCCCATTAAAAATACGAGGGTGCCGCCGGTTTCCGCCAGGGCCTTCCAGGCGATGGTGGACTGCTCCTTGGCGGGGTCTTCGTGGCCGGTGATAAACGACACCGACGTGGTGTGCTCCCGGTGGGTCAGGGGAATGCCGGCATAGGCCGGGGCCGCGATGGCCGAGGTCACGCCGGGCACGATTTCAAAAGGTATGTTCCGGGCGGCCAGGATCTCCGCCTCTTCACCGCCCCGGCCGAAGATAAACGGGTCCCCGCCCTTGAGCCGGGTCACCACCAGGCCCTGTTCGGCCTTGTCCGCGATGAGCTGGTTGATCTTTTCCTGGGAAAGGGTGTGGTCCCCGCCTTTTTTCCCCACGTAAATGA
The DNA here is from genome assembly GCA_049320925.1 of Thermodesulfobacteriota bacterium. GTDB lineage: Bacteria > Desulfobacterota > Desulfobacteria > Desulfobacterales > Desulfosudaceae > Desulfosudis. The sequence goes on from JBMORB010000415.1 coordinate 5,039, forward strand.
TCTCGGCCTTTTCCGGGCAATGGCGCAAAAGCTGGTCGGCGGCCAGGTAGTCGTACACCACCACGTCTGCCATTCGAATGCACTCAAGGCCGCGAAGCGTGATCAGCCCCGGATCGCCCGGGCCGGCCCCCACCAGGTATACCTTTCCTTTCATGCTATGCACCCTGTCCGGTTAATGTGTCTAAAATCCGTTTGGCTCCCTGTTCCAGCAGGTCTTCGGCCAGCCGTATGCCCAGATCGGCGGCGGCCTGCCGGGGGCCGGAGACCGCGCTTCGCACAACGGTGCGGCCGTCGATGTCGGCCACCAGACCGTCGATGGCAACCGTCTGCCCGTCGGTTTGGGCAAACGCGGCCATGGGCACCTGGCACCCGCCTTCCAGGCGCTTCAAAAAGGCCCGTTCCGCCGTAATAGCGGCGCGGGTGTCGGCGTGGTTGAGGGGAGCCACCATGGCGGCAACGCGGTCGTCGTTTTCCCGCGTTTCAATGCACAGGGCGCCCTGGGCCACGGCCGGCAGCATGACGGACGCATCCAGGTACTGGGTGATACGGCCACCAAGCCCCAGTCGCAGCAGGCCGGCGGCGGCCAGAATCACGGCGTCCAGGTCCCCGGTTTCCAGCTTGCGCAGCCGGGTGTCGATATTTCCCCGCAGGGGCACGATTCCGATATCGGGCCGCCGGTGCAGCAGCTGGGACGACCGCCGCAGGCTGCTGGTGCCGACCCGGGCGCCCCGGGGAAGCCCGGCAAAAGAAAGCCCGTTTCTGGAGATCAGGGCATCGCGGGGGTTTTCCCGCACCGGCACCGCGCCGATGCACAGGCCCGGCGGCAGTTCGGCCGGCATGTCCTTCATGCTGTGAACCGCCAGGTCCACCCGGCCGGACAGCAGGGCCTCCTCGATCTCCTTTACAAAAAGCCCCTTGCCCCCGACCTTGGCCAGGGGAACATCCGTAATTTTGTCGCCCGTGGTCTTGATGACCTCCAGTTCCACGGCGCAGCCGGGAAACAGATCGAGCAGCCGGGATTTGACCCATTCGGACTGCCACAGGGCCAGCTGGCTGCCCCGGGTGCCGATGCGGACGGTTTGCTTGACCGGTGTCATGGCGGCCCGATCACTTGCAGCTTGCGCAGGAAGAGGAGGAGCATCCCGAGCAGCCGGAGCTGCCGGCCGCGCTTTTGGTCACCAGGCCGGACTTGTCTTTTGTCTGAAAGCCGCAGGCCGACAGGACCCGGTGAATCTTTTTCGCTCCGCACAGCTCGCAGGTTTTGGGCGCTTTTCCGCCCAGCACAAGGGACTCAAAACACTTTCCGCAGGTGTCGCACTGGTATTCGTAAATCGGCATCTGTCTTTTTCCTTTTTATCCAAATCGAAATCGCTATCGCTATCGGGATCGGGATCGAAATCGAAACTCACTCACGGATTTGTTCTCTCAATCTCTTTTCTCCTCACTCCTTATCCGTGTACTTTTCTTTGGCGCAAAGAAAAGTACCAAAAGAAACATGCCCTGCA
>JBMORB010000416.1:0-6524 GCA_049320925.1 Thermodesulfobacteriota bacterium
GATGGAAGACCATTTATTGTGCCCCGACATGTGTGCGCTCCTTTTTTGAAAAACCTATAACGTATGTTTCCCTGCTGTCCTTCCGGCAGGTCTCCGGTTTGAAAATCCTGCACCGGTCGAACCCAGTTTTTACCATATTTGTAAAAGTTTGAAAATCTTCTCCCTGAAATATTTTGCAGACAAAGTTGCCGCCGGGTTTCAAAAGCGCCAGGGCCAGGTCCAGTGCCGCTGATGCCAGGTTAAAGGAACGGGCCGCATCGGTGAACTTGTTGCCCATGGTGTCCGGCGCCATGTCGCTGAGCACCACGTCCAGCGGCCCAAGGGTCCGGGCCAGGGCCTCCCGGTCCACGGCGAAAATGTCTTCCTGGACCGCGGTCACCTGGGCCGGCATGGCCCCGGTGACTTTTTTAAGGTCAATGCCCGTCACCCGGCCCTTTGGCCCCACCACTTCGGCGGCAAACATCATCCACGATCCGGGAAAGCACCCCAGGTCCAGCACCGCGTCACCGGGGCGTAAAATTTTATGTTTCTTCTGTATTTCCTGTAGTTTATAAACCGACCGGGCCGGGTAGTGCTCGGCTTTGGCCTTGCGTGCGTAGTGGTCGGGAAGTTTGCGGCTGATGGCGGATTTTCGGCTCATGATAATATTACAGCCTGCCTTTCGATCATTTGTTTCTTCTTTCAGGAGTAAGGGTTCAAGGGGTCAAGTGTTTTCCGGTGCCGGTTTTAACTGGTTGAATCTTTTCTTATTCGCCTGTGCCTTGTCTCAAAGCCAGCCTCTGCCAACATCAATTTTTATATTCGCTGGTCTGTAGCATACAGCGGTTTCTGCTCCGCTGTCATTACTCGATTTATTCGGGTAATCCACCTGTTTTTCCAGACTGCCCGGTTTCCCCTTGGCCCCTCGGCCCCTCGGCCCCTTGAATCCTTGGCCCCTTTGCTGTTACTGGAACAGGGTCTCCATGGCCTCGGCCACGGTGCTGACCCCGGTGACCCTGATCTCTTTGTCGCGGGACATGCGCTTGAGGTTGCCCTGGGGCAGCAGGCAGGCGGTAAATCCCATCTTCTTTATTTCCCCCACCCGGGTGTCGATGTGGTTGATGGCCCTCACCTCGCCGGTGAGCCCCACTTCCCCCAGCACCACGGTGCCGGTTGGAATGGGCCGGTCCAGGAAGCTGGAAGCCACGGCCGCGATCACGGCCAGGTCCACGGCCGGTTCGTTTACCCGGACTCCGCCGGCCACGTTCATGAACACGTCATAGCCGGTGAGCTCCATGCCCAGCTTTTTTTCCATCACCGCCACCAGCAGGGCCACCCGGTTGGGGTCCAGGCCCAGAATGGTGCGCCGGGCCATGCCCAGGCTGGTGCGGCTGGCCAGGGCCTGAAGCTCCACCAGGATGGGCCGGGTGCCCTCCATGCTGGCCGTAACCACCGAGCCGGGCGTTTTTTCCGGCATTTCAGACAAAAACACGGCCGACGGGTTGGCCACCTCGCCCAGCCCTTCGGTGCGCATTTCAAACACGCCGATCTCGTTGGTGGAGCCGAACCGGTTTTTCACGGCCCGCAGAATGCGGAACACCTGGTTCTTGTCGCCTTCAAAATAGAGCACCGTGTCCACCATGTGCTCCATGATGCGGGGCCCGGCAATGCTGCCGTCCTTGGTCACGTGGCCGATGAGAAACACGCAGATGCCGGTTTTCTTGGCCAGGGCCATCAGCCGCATGGTGGCCTCCCGCACCTGGCCCACGCTGCCCGGCGCGGACGTAAAATCGCCGCTGGACATGGTCTGAATGGAATCGATCACCATTACGTCGGGCTTGGAAGACCGGGCCAGGGCCGTTACCCGGTCGATGTCGGTCTCGGCCGCGGCCAGCAGGGAGGACGACAGCGAGGGGCAAAGCCGTTTGCTGCGCATCTTGATTTGCCGAAGGGATTCTTCCCCGGATACGTAAAGCACGGAATGGCCGTTTTCCGAAAGCTTCTGGGCCGCCTGGAGCATGAGCGTGGACTTGCCGATGCCGGGGTCGCCGCCCACCAGCACCAGGGATCCGGCCACGATGCCGCCGCCCAGGACCCGGTCGAACTCGCCGATGGCGGTGTGAATGCGGCGTTCGTCGGTCAACTCAATGGCGTCTAATGCCGTGGCTTCCGCCGGTTTGACGCCGCCCCGCCCGCTTTTGGGGGCCGCGGCCGTACCGTCGGCGGGTTCTTCCACAAAGGTGCCCCATCCTTCGCACTCCGGGCACCGGCCCATCCACTTGGGGGCCTGGTATCCGCAGGTCTGGCAGCAGAAAACGGTTTTCATGGATTTTTCTTTCGGTGATTGCCGGTTGTTGTTTTTTCTTTTATATCAGCCGCCGGCGGTTCGTCAAAGGGGAAAAAGGGAAATTAATCTTTACATTCAATTGCCTCTGTGGAAAAAATGGCTTTTCAGGTCGCGTCCAGGCGCGTACCCAATCGATAAGACGGAGCAGCGTGTTAAGATGTCGATACGTTCGGATTTTGAACAGCGGGAAAAAACCTTCATATCCCCCTATGGATGTTTAAGCTCCAGCATTCGGGGCCGGGACCACGAAGAGCCGGAAGGCGCCATCCGCACCGAGTTCCAGGTGGACCGGGAGCGGATCGTTTATTCCAACGCCTTTCGGCGGCTGAAACACAAGACCCAGGTGTTTCTTTCCCCCCTGGGCGACCAGTACCGCACCCGGCTGACCCATACCCTGGAGGTGGCCCAGATATCGCGCACCATTGCCCGGGCCATGCGGCTCAACGAAGACCTGGCCGAGGCCGTGGCCCTGGGTCACGATATCGGCCACACCCCTTTCGGCCACAGCGGGGAGACCGTGCTAAGAAAAATATCGCCCGCCGGGTTTGCCCACAACGAGCAGAGCCTGCGGGTGGTGGAAAAGCTGGAGAACAACGGCAACGGTTTAAACCTCACCTTTGAGGTGCGCGACGGCATTCTCAAGCACTCCAAGGGGTACGGCAACATTCTTCATGACGACCCCAACGAGATGGCAATCACCGTGGAGGGCCGCGTCGTGCGCGTGGCCGACATCATGGCCTACCTGAACCACGACCTGGACGACGCCCTGCGTTGCAATGTCATCGACCGGTCCCGAATTCCGGAAAAATGTGTGAGGGTGCTGGGGAAAAACCATTCCGAGCGGGCCACCACCATGATCCGCGACGTGGTTTACTCCAGTAAAGTGGAAGACGGCCAGCTGCGGCTGCGCATCAGCGACCCGGTGTTTGAGGCCATGACCGAACTGCGCCATTTTCTCTATGACCATGTGTACCGCTCCCCCAAGGTGCACGCCGAATTTGAAAAGGCCAACCGCATTCTCACCGAGCTGTACGGGTTTTTCCACAAGCACACCGACATGCTGGAGGCCGAGCTGAAGAAAATGGAGATGGGCAACTGCATGGGCCTGGGCGACACCGACCGGGTGGTGTGCGACTTTATTGCCAGTATCACCGATGAATACGCCCTGGCCCTTTATTCCAAGCTTTTTTTCCCCACGCCCATTCTCTATCCGGGACCCATGCATGCCTGAATCCGGCAAATTACAGCCCTTTTTTCACCGCCTGGCCGACCTTTACGCCCGCATGGACGCGGCCTACAACGCCACGGCCGGCCGTTACGGGTTTGACTGCGCAGGCTGCACGGACAACTGCTGCTACACGGTTTTCTACAACCACACCAGCATCGAGTATTATTATCTGATGGAGGGGCTGGCGGCCCTGCCGGCGGAAAAAAAGCGGGCCGTGGTGGAAAAAGCCCTTGAGGCGCGCGGGAAGGTGGACGCGGCAAAGGCCGCCGGGCAAAAGCCAAGGGTGCTCTGCCCGCTCAACGAAAACGGCCTGTGCGCCATGCACGGCCACCGGCTGATGATCTGCCGGCTTCACGGCATTCCCTACGAGATTCACCACCCGGGCCGGCCGCCGTTTAAGGGAACCGGGTGCGAGGTGTTTGAAGGCCGGTGCGCCGGCAAAGCCTATATCCCTTTTGACCGGACCTCGTTTTACGCCGAATTGGCCGGGCTCGAGCAGGCGGTCCGCCGGGCCACGGGCCTGGACCGGAAGGTGAAGATGACCATCGCCCAGATGCTTTCCGCCGATCTGCCCGGCGACCTGTCCCATGCCGGAGGCGCGCGATGAAACCCGTGGCCCCGGACAAAATCGACGCCCTGCCCGGCGAGCGGCTTGCCGAAACCGACACGTTTCGTTTTGCCTGCCATGACAAACTGGCCTGTTTTAACCAGTGCTGCCGGAACCTCAACCTGTTTTTATATCCCTACGACGTGCTGCGGCTGCGAAAGGCTTTAAACATGACCGCCGGCGAGTTTATCGACCGCCACGTGGACGTGGTGATGCGGCCGGAAAATTTTTTCCCGGACGTGCTGCTCTCCATGGCCGACAACCCGGAAAAGACCTGCCCGTTCTTAACCGTCGCCGGTTGCGGCGTTTACCAGGACCGTTCCTACTCGTGCCGCCTGTTTCCCATGGAGCAGGGCATGATCATGGCCGACAACGCCGCGGAACCGCAAATTCTTTATTTCTTCCGGCCCCCGGCGTTCTGCCTGGGTCGCCATGAAGACCGGGTTTTGACCCCGGCACGGTGGATCGATGACCAGGAGGCCGAAACCTACGTGCGCATGACCCGGCGCTGGGCCGAGGTCAAGGCCTTGTTTTCCGCCAACCCCTGGGGCGCGGCAGGTCCCTATGGCCCGGCCGCGAAAATGGCTTTCATGGCCGCCTACAACATGGATGCCTTCCGGGACTTTGTGTTTAACAGCGGTTTTCTCAAACGCTACAAGGTCAAACCCGTGGTCTTGCAGAAGCTGCGGGCCAGCGACGCCGAGCTGATGCTGTTCGGGTTTGACTGGATCAAGCTTTTTGTCTGGGGCATTAAAAGCGACCGGATACGGTTAAAGTAGTCGTCCGCAACCATCATTGCCCGGCTGACCCCCTTCATTGTCATCACCCGGCTTGTCCGGGTGATCCGGAAAAAAGCCCGTGCAAATATAGTTGTCAGCCACATCGGACTAATCAGGAGAGGGCATGGCACGATTCGTTCTTCAGAATGACCTTGTCGTTTCAGACACGGCCACCGGACTGGAATGGACAAAAGACGCGGCCCTGTCCGAATTTCCCCTGACCTGGCAGGAGGCCCTGGATTTTGTCCGTGACCTGAACCGCTCCGCATACGGGGGCTGTGCCGACTGGAAACTGCCCAACCGGCGCGAGCTTTTCAGCCTTGTGAGCCACGAGACCATCAATCCCAGTCTGCCCGCGGGCCATCCGTTTGAGAACGTGTTTCATGGCTACTACTGGACCGCCACCACCTGCCATCGCCTGCCGGACCAGGCATGGTATGTCCACCTGGGCGGCGCCCGGGTGTTCAAGGGAATGAAACACGGCTCTTACATGGTCTGGCCCGTGCGTCTGCCGCCGGAGACGCCGGGCCGCGTGATTGCAACCGGCCAGCGCCAGTGTTACGACAGCGCCGGACAGGTTATTAACTGCGCCGGATCCGGACAGGACGGCGCGTCTGGTTCAGGCGTGTCCGCGTCCCCCCGATTTATCGACCAGGGCGATGTTTTTTATGACACCCTGACGCGGTTAACATGGTTAAAGCCGGCGCTGTGCCCCCCTGAGATGATGGACTGGCCCGCGACTGCGGAGCGGGTGGCGCGGATGAACCAGGACCGGGCCTTTGACCGGAGCGACTGGCGCGTGCCCCATGTTGTCGAACTGGAAAGCCTGGCCGACATGGGCAGGCACCTGCCCGCCGTGGCCATTGATTTTCAGCGGCAGGCCGTGCGGCCGTTTTACTGGTCGGCCACCACCAGCGCCTATAATCCGGATTACGCCTGGGTGCTTTACACCAGTGACGGGCCCGTGGGCGTGGGGTTCAAGCCCCTGGCCGAGTTTTTCCTGTGGCCGGTGGCGGACGGCCATGGCCCTGCGGTTGCCCCTGGAATTCGGAGCCCCGGGCCGGACGCGCATTGACAAACCCCCGGGCCGGGCTTATTATATTGCCATCACTTGTTCTTTGGGGGCGAAACGGCTTCGACGGGGATAAAGAGGCTCAGGTTGCATGCCGAGTTCCGCCATCTCGTTAAACGGCGGGCTAAATATAATCGCAGACGATTATAACTACGCAGTAGCCGCTTAAGGCTGCTCGTTCTTCGGTTTTTCTCCCGCGGATTCCGAAAGAACGTCATTTTTGCGGGATAGCAACCCTTTGACGCCTGTAGAAGGGTTGCGAAACCCTACAGACTATTCATGCAACCCTTTTGCCTGGACAGTAGTTGCATGGAGAAACTCAAAGTTCAGGATAAGCATGTAGACGCCTGTGCTGAATGTTTCCGGACCCGGGTTCAACTCCCGGCGCCTCCACCATTTGAAAAAAGACAACCCGTCTCTCCAGAGTGATTCTCTGGGTAGACGGGCTTTCTTTTTCCCCTTATTTCTAAAGGGTTTGCGCCCGTTTCACATCTTTCCAAAGCACCTCTCCG
>JBMORB010000417.1:0-6510 GCA_049320925.1 Thermodesulfobacteriota bacterium
GTGGTTCCGTCACGGTTTTGCCTGGGGCCCGCAAACGGAAAAGTTAAAAAAATCAGGCAGCAGGAACATATTGAAATTCCGGAAGGGTGTCAATAAAAAGGTTTGGCCTGATCGAAATCGCTATCGGGGTCGGTATCGGTATCGAAAGTATTGCCCCGGCCCTTCCCCAAAGAAAGGGGGGATGGGTGGATTGTAAATTGATTACGATGGGGTAGCGGAAGCCTTCAGGCTTCCATAAAAAAACAGCCGCAGCCGACGGGCCGCATGGCGGCCTGAAGGCCGCCGCTACACCCCGTGGATTGCGATTACGATTTGGATCATGAAACAAGGCATGAAGATCTGTTTAACTGGACTCCGGGTCGGTGCCCGGAGTGACGGAAAACAGGGCGGTCAAGTTTAACCGGATGCCGGGTCGTGGCCCGGCATGACGGATGAATGCCGGGTCCGAGGTCCCAATTTGTCACTCCGGGCTTGACCCGGAGTCCATTGCGGCCGGGGCAACGGCATTCAAACCGTTAATGGGTGGCACGGGCCAGGGCGCAAGCCTTGCCCGTGAGCATTCGTCCGGAAACAAAGCACGGGCAGCCTGCGGTTTGCCCGTGGCACCCGGCAAAGACTGATTTTTCTTGAACATCATCGTGCGATATGCCCGGCCCGCAGGGACGCAAAATTTTGCGCCCCTGCAGCTTCGGCAAACGGAAAACCTGCGGGAACCCCGCAAGCCGGCCATGACCCGCCGGAAAAACCGCATGGAAAAAAGAGCCGTCTTTTGATATAAAACCTGTCAAGGGGATATGGAAGATCAGCTGTCCGGAGTCCGTGGCATCACCACAAAGCGGCTCGCACGACATAAACAGGGGTAAATTTTGCCATGCACCGGTTTTTAAAAACCGCCAACACCATTCTTTATTCCGCGAAATGGGAAAAAACGGTTGCGTTTTACCGGGAGGGGCTGCGCCTGCCGGTTTTATTTTCAACCCGGTGGTTTGTGGAGTTTGCCCTGACCGGCACGGCGCGGCTGAGCATTGCCGACGCGCGCCACGCCACCATCAAGCCCGGTTCGGAACATGGCATGACCCTGTCTCTGGAGGTGGATGACCTTCAGGCGGCGTGGAACGCGGTCCGAAGCACGGGCCTTCAGCCGACGGATGTTCGGCCCCATGCCTGGAACGCCCGGGTCTTTCACCTGTTCGACCCCGAAGGCCGCCGCCTGGAATTCTGGCAGCGGGTGTAAAGGGGCCCAGGGTTCAAGGATTCAAGGGATCGAGGGTTCAGGTGAAAGGCAGAAAGAGCGGGACTCAAGGGGCAAGGACGGAGAGGTTGCTTTCTTGAAAGGTATCACCTCCGCAGCCCCTCACTTGACCCCTTGACCCCTGGGCCCCTCGAATCCTTCAGCAGATTTTTCCTTGCTCGAAAGAAAAAATAAAAAATTTTTGTCGTCTTGACTTAAATCAAGGAAACGGAGGGGACCTTGGTTTAGGGTAGGGGCCAACAACGACAAAAACAGTATCAACCCGTAACCAAGGAGGCGTCACCATGTTTTGTTTTCAGTGTCAGGAAACGGCAAAGAACCAGGGCTGCACGGTCAGGGGTGTGTGCGGCAAACCCGAAGAGACCGCGGACCTTCAGGACCTTCTGATTTACGTATGCAAGGGCATCGCGGTATACGGCGAGCAGTTGAATAAAAAGGGAACCCTGGACCGCGCCGCGGCCCATTTTATATGCCGCGCCCTGTTTACCACCATCACCAACGTGGCCTGGGACGATGACGTGATCATCGGCCGGATCACGGAAGGCCTTCAGGTCCGCGATGCCCTGAAGGCAAAAGCCGGGGCCGTGTCCGGGCCGCTGCCCGACTGCGCCACCTGGACATCGACGGACAAGGCCGCCATCATGGCCAAGGCCCTGTCCGACGAAGTGCGCATCACCGCGGACACAAACGACGATGCGCGGTCCCTCAGATGGCTGCTGATTCTGGGCTGCAAGGGCATTGCCGCCTATGCCGATCACGCCGCGGTGCTGGGCCATGAAAAAGATGAAATTCACGCCTTTTTAATGGAAGCCCTGGCCTCCACCACAAAGGACCTTTCCGTGGACGACATGATCGGCCTGGTCATGAAGGCCGGCCAGACCGCCGTGACCACCATGGCCCTGCTGGATACGGCCAACACCGCCGCCTATGGAAACCCGGAAATCACCGAAGTCAACATCGGCGCGGGCAAAAACCCCGGCATCCTGATTTCCGGCCACGACTTGAAGGACATGGAAGAACTGCTCAAACAGACCGAAGGCACGGGCGTGGATGTTTACACCCACGGCGAAATGCTGCCGGCGAACTACTATCCGGCCTTCAAAAAGTACAAGCACTTTGTCGGCAACTACGGCAGCTCGTGGTGGCATCAGAACAAGGACTTTGAGTCCTTTAACGGCGCCATTCTCATGACCACCAACTGCCTGATTCCCATCAAAAGCGACAACACCTACAAGGACCGGCTGTTTACCACCGGCGTGGTGAGTTATCCCGGCGTGGTTCATATCGCGGACCGGCCGGCCGGCGGGAAAAAGGATTTTTCCCCGGTGATCGCGCGGGCGAAAAAATGCGCTCCCCCCGTTGAAATCGAAACCGGCAAAATCGTTGGCGGGTTTGCCCATCACCAGGTCCTGGCCCTGGCCGACAAGGTGGTGGCCGCGGTCAAGTCCGGCGCCATCAAACGGTTCGTGGTCATGGCCGGGTGCGACGGCCGCATGAAGACCCGGAGCTACTTTACCGAGGTGGCCGAAGCCCTGCCCAAGGACACGGTGATTCTTACCGCCGGGTGCGCCAAGTACCGCTACAACAAGCTGGCCCTTGGCGACATCGGCGGCATTCCCCGGGTCCTGGACGCGGGCCAGTGCAACGACTCCTACTCCCTGGCCGTGGTGGCTTTGAAGCTCAAGGAGGTGTTCGGGCTTTCCGATATTAATGATCTGCCGATCTCCTACGATATCGCCTGGTACGAACAGAAGGCCGTGGCCGTGCTCCTGGCCCTGCTTTCCCTGGGGGTCAAGGGCATCCGGCTGGGCCCCACCCTGCCGGCATTCCTGTCGCCCAACGTGGCCAAAGTCCTGGTGGACAAGTTCGCCATCAAGCCCGTCGGCGCCGTGGCCGATGATGTGGCGGCCATGATGGCGGGTAAGTAACCTTTTGTTTTATTCCTCCCTCGGCGCGCCTGGACTATTCCGGGCGCGCCGTTTTATTACCTCTGTCATGCCGGACCCCGATCCGGCTTCCAGTTAAAATGGACCATTATACCCTCTTGTCCGGCCGCAATGGACTCCGGGTCAGGCCCGGAGTGACGAAGGATGGCGTCATGCCTTCATCCATCCAAATCGCTATCGAAATCGGGATCGGGATCGGGATCGAAATCGCTGCCCCGGTCCTTTCTCAAAGAAAGAGGGGCTGGATTGTAAATTGAATTGGATGAGGTAGCGGAAGCCTTCAGGCTTCCATAAAAAATCGGCGGCCGGCGCTGTCCGGCCTTATGGCGGCCTGACGCGCAGCGCAGGCGCTTGCGCCGCGTGAGGCCGCCGCTACATCGGCAGCAACTGCCGTGCGCTTACTCTTACTCGTGCGCTTGATCGATCCCGATAGCGAACCCGAACCCGATTTCGATGGTAAGGTAAGCTTCCCCCCTTTTTCTTGAAAAATCATCTTGACACCGATGGCCCGCATCGCTATATTCCAAAACAACGATATGGAGGTGTTCATGAAACAGTTTGTCAAAGTGGCCAAGGCCCTGTCCGACGCCAACCGGGTGAAAATGGTCAAGTTGCTTGGCCGCCGGGTGATGTGCGTCTGTGAAATACAGGCGGCCCTGGGCCTGGCCCAGTCCACGGTGAGCAAGCACCTTAAAATTCTGGAAGAGGCCGGCCTGATCGCCAGCGCCAAAGAGGGGCTGTGGGTCAACTACCGCCTGGCCGATGGCGGAGCAAACCCCTACGCGGCAAGCCTTCTGGGCAATCTGCGCCACTGGCTGGAAGAGGATGCCGAGGTCAAGGCCCTGGTCAAAAAACTGCCCGGCATTCGGCGCGAGCATATCTGCGGCCCGAAAAGCTGCACCGGCATATCGTTAAAAAACGAATTACAGCGCAGCCCGAACGGTCGATAAAACAACCGGGCCGCCAAAAGGGAGACCAGTAAATGAAGGAACGCACCAAGCTGCTGTGGATCGTGGGAATTTTTGCCGGGGCCTACTATATTCCATGGACCCATCCGGTGGTCCGGCAATCCGGCCTGGAAGCCTTTCTCATGCTTCAGGAGTATGCCCGGGAGCATGTGCTCACCTGCCTGATACCGGCGTTTTTCATTGCCGGCGCCATTGCCGTGTTCGTATCCCAGGCGTCGGTGCTCAAGTATTTCGGGGCCCAGGCCAATAAAATACTGTCCTATTCAGTGGCCTCGGTGTCGGGCACCATTCTGGCGGTCTGCTCCTGCACGGTGCTCCCCCTGTTTGCCGGCATCTACACCCGGGGGGCCGGCATCGGTCCGGCCACGGCCTTTTTATATTCCGGCCCGGCCATCAATGTGCTGGCCATCACCCTGACCGCCAAGATTCTGGGCTGGCAACTGGGCCTGGCCCGTGCCGTGGGTGCCATACTCTTTGCTGTGGCCACCGGCCTGCTCATGGCCTTTATTTTCCGTAAAGACGACGCGGCCCGCACCACCGGCCAGATTTACGTGCCCGACGAGGAGGCCAAAGAGCGCACCCTGGTTCAGGATACCTTATATATAGGCACCATGGTGCTGATTTTAGTCTTTGCCGCCTTTGCCCGGCCGGCCCCCGGCTCCACCGGGCTGTGGCCCGCCATCTTTGCCGCCAAGTGGTATATCACCGTGGCCCTGCTGGTGGTGCTGGGCTTCATGGTCAAGGCATGGTTTACAACCGATGAGCGGAAAAACTGGATCGAGTCCACCTGGGGTTTCATGAAGCAGATATTCCCGCTGCTGGCCGGCGGCGTTCTGGTGGCCGGTTTTCTCCTGGGAAGGCCCGGCCATCCGGCCCTGATTCCAGAGCAGTGGATCGCCTCGCTTCTGGGAGGCAACTCGTTTGCGGCCAATTTCATCGCGGCCCTGGCCGGCGCCCTGATGTATTTTGCCACCCTCACCGAGGTTCCCATTTTGCAGGGGCTTCTCGGCTCAGGCATGGGCCAGGGACCGGCCCTGGCCCTGCTGCTGGCAGGACCGGCCCTGTCTCTGCCCAACATGCTGGTGATCGGCAGTGTCATGGGCGTCAAAAAAACGGCCGTTTTCTGTACCATCATCGTGGTCATGTCCACCATTGCCGGGATGGCCTACGGCGTGATGGCAGGTTGATCGTTTAGACGAAAGATGCGAATGGAATTAAAAGAGTTTTTCCCGTGTTAAAAAATTCAATTTTTCGTTGGCGTTTTTTGTTTTTGAACCGCAAAGACGCAACGAGCGCAAAGGGTTGTGTTGTGCCTCGCGAAAAGGTGTTCTCTGCTTTACCCGTAGGGTCCATATTTTTCTTTGCGTCCTTTGCGACTCCGCGGTGAATTTTAATTTTCAAAATCGGGCGGAAAGGAATTGTCATGGAAATCAAGGTGCTGGGTCCCGGATGCGCGAAGTGCAAAGAGGCCGAAAAGATCGTTAAAGAGGCGGTGGCCGAAGCAGGCGTGGCCGCCAGCGTGGAAAAGGTCACCGACCTGATGAAGATCGCCGGATACGGCGTGTTCGGCACGCCCGCCGTGGTGGTGGACGGCCAGGTCAAATGCGTGGGCAAGATTCCCAAAAAAGAAGATGTTCTGTCCTGGATCAGGAAAGGAGCCGGAAAATGAAACGACGTTGTTTGACGGGGCTGACGGCGATATCGCTGGCGACTTTCTTCTCGCTGACACTGGCGTGGATGTCGGACGCGGCAGGTCCGCAACCGGACAATCGACAGGCGAAAATCGAACCCCGCTTCATCGCCTATTATTTTTATACCAGCCGACGGTGCGGCCCCTGCACGCAGATCGAGGAATGGTCTCAAGAGGCCGTAACGCAGACGTTTCAGGATCAAATAAAGGCCGGTCAGCTTCAGTGGCAGGCGATAAACGTGGATCTTCCTGAAAATCAGCACTTTATTCAGGATTTCCAGCTTTACAGCAAGTCCGTGATCGTGGCCGAATACAAGAAAGGCAAAGCGGTCCGCTGGACAAATCTCAAGGATATCTGGAAGCTTTACCGGGACCGGGAAAAATATTTTGACTACATTGCCCGTGAAACCAGAGCCTTCATGGGGGAAAACACCTGATGGAGTGGACCAACCTGCCCCTCTTGTCGGCTTTATGGCTGGGTATTCTGACCTCGATTTCACCCTGCCCGCTGGCGACCAATATCGCGGCCACCACCTTTATCGGCAAGCAGATTGAAGGCCGGTACGGCATCCTTGTCGCCGGCGCGGCCTACACCGGCGGCCGGGCACTGGCTTATATTCTGATCTGTTTCATTATCGTGGCCGGGCTCTTTTC
>JBMORB010000418.1:0-6506 GCA_049320925.1 Thermodesulfobacteriota bacterium
CAATCTCCCCGGCATCGGGCATGGTATAACGGGTGCCGAAGATGGGAATCTCGATCACGGACAGCAGGGGCAGGGAAAGGCTTTTGTCTTTGCAGGCCAGCACCACGCCGATGACCCCTTCCCCGGCGGGGACCGGGTTTCCCCCCCGCTGGGGGATTTCGGGCCACTTTAAACGGATCAGGTTCCGGCTCTCAATCTCCGCGGCCCGTCCGGCATCGGTGGACAGGTCCACGGTCTCGAACTGGATCTTGCCAAACAGCCGGGTGTTGAGGCGGTCGGTGATCTCCTTCATGGCGCCGGGAAGCTCCCTCAGATTGCCCACTTCCAGGTAGGGGGCCACCGCGTACAGGGAGGAGGACAGGTAAAGCGTGGCCTTTATCGGCGCGTCCAGGTCGGCAAAGGCGCTCACCTTGCGGGTCAGTTTGGCAATGGCCGTGGTGATCCGGTATTCCAGCCCGTCAATGGTGGAAACCGGGTCGATCTTCTCCACCATGTCGCCGTAGATGATCACCAGCCCCATGTAGGCCTTCTGGAACTTGACCTCGTCGGCCTCCACGTTGCGCACCTGCACCGGGTAAACGCCGTAATCGCCGGCCAGTGACTGGTTTTCAGCCGCCGGCCCGCCGGTCTGGCCCTCTTTGGGCGTGACATCGTAAAACCGGTAGGAAAGATAACGGTCCGCGTAAAGGGCATAGGCCTCCAGCAGGTCGTGCAGATACCGTTCCGTGGCGTTATGGGGCGGCGGCAGGTTTTTCGTGAAAAAGACCTTGACCGTCAGGGGGCCGGAAACCCCGGCCAGGGCCTGCTTTGAGGCGTCGGACAGGGAGAACTTGTTGTCAGCGGTCAGGTCGGCCCGGAAAAAGAAGGAGGCCCCGGCAATGTTGAGCAGCACCACCACCGCCAGGTAGAGGCCGAATTTCACATAGCGTTGCGTACGCCCGGCTTTTTCCATCTCCAGCGTCCTCTATTGTTTTTCCGAAAGTACGAGATAGGCGCCGTAAAGCGCCACAAAGGCCACGCTTAAAAAGTAAAGGATGTCCCGGCTGTCGGCCACGCCCTTGGCGATGTTGTCGAAATGGGCGCCGGTGGAAAGGTGGGCGGCCACGGCCATCAGGGCGTCGGGTACAAAAAAGAGCATGGCGTCGAGCAGGGTCAGCACAAAACAGACCGCGGCGGCGACGATGAACGCCACGATCTGGCTCCGGGTCAGGGCCGAGGCAAACAGGCCCACCGCCGAAAAGGCCACGCCCAGCAGCAGGGCGCCGATGTAGCCGCCAGCCGCGGCTCCCCAGTCCAGGTCTCCCACCAGGTCCACGGACACGGCATAGGCCAGGGTGGGGGTCAGCATCACCGCCACAAAGGCCGAGGCCGCGGCAAGCTTGGCCGCCAGCACCTGGGCCAGGTTCACCGGCAGGGTCATCAGCAGTTCATAGGAGCCGGTGTGCAGTTCCTCGGCGAAAAGCTTCATGGTAACCGCCGGCACCACAAAGGAAAGCACATAGGGCAGCATGCCGAAAAAAGGCCTCAGCGTGGCCTGTCCCTGAAGGAAAAAGGGGGAAAAAAAGAACCAGCCCGTGACCAGCAGAAAGGCCGTGATCACGATATATGCCACCGGCGAAACAAAGTAGGCGGCAAACTCCCGCCTGAAGATGTGCCATATCTGCCGCATGTCAGGTTTCCTTCGTGAGTTTCCGGAATATGTTTTCAAGGCTCCGGGTCTCGCCGTAAAACTCCAGCAGGGTCCAGTCGGTCCGTCGCACGGCGTCATAGATGGCCGGCCGCGGGTCGGGATCGGAGGGGCAGACCAGTTTCACCCGGACCGTGCCGGCCGCATCCGGCGGATCGGAAGGGACAACCTGCGCGTCGCCCACGCCGGGCACGCCGGCCAGCCGCTCTCTTGCCGCCGCCGGGCCGGCCCCGGCAAGCGTCACAAAGAAGGTCCGTTCTCCGCCGGCCCCGGCAATAAGGGAGCCGGTGGCCTGGTCGGCCGCGATTTTCCCCTTGTCGATGATCACGATGCGGTCACAGGTGGCCTCGGCCTCACTTAAGATGTGGGTGGAAAAAAGGACCGTCTTTTCCCCGCCGGCCTGCCGGATGATGTCCCGGATCTCCACGATCTGGTTGGGGTCCAGCCCCGACGTGGGTTCGTCGAGAACCAGGATTTCCGGGTCGTGGATCATGGCGTGGGCCAGGCCCACCCGCTGGCGGAAGCCCTTGGACAGCTCGCCCACCGGCTGGTGCATCACGGCCTTCAGGCCGCACATGCCAGCCACCCGGTCGATGCGGGAAAGCCGTTCCGGGGCCGGAATGTCCCGGACCCGGGCCACGTACGCCAGATAGTCGTAGACAAGCATGTCGCCATAAACCGGGGCCGCCTCGGGAAGGTAACCCACCATTCGTTTGATGGCCGGCAGATGGGTGGAAATGGAAAGGCCCCTGACCGTGATGTCGCCCGACGTGGGCCGCAGGAACCCGGTGAGCATGCGCAGGGTGGTGGTTTTGCCGGCGCCGTTGGGGCCCAGCAGGCCAACGATTTCGCCCTTTTGAATCTCCAGGCGAATGCCGTCCACCGCGCACAGATCGCCGAAATACCGTGTCAGCTGATTCACCTGTATCATGGCAAACACTCCGCTACATCCGGCATGAAACAGCCGCCGTGTACTTTTTATCCTCGATACTATTAACCATTGGCATACGAACTGTCAAGAGAAGCAAACAGAAAATTTCAGGCAAAAGACGGTCTGCCCGGCCGGGACCGGCCTGATTGAGACGCCGGTTCCCATATCGGTTTCGGTTTGAACGCGGCAGAAAGGTATGTCATAATCTTACTGCCGTCCGGCGCCGGACAGACTCCGCCGGGGCTACGGGCGGCGGACCGGCACAAGGAGACCGACCATGAAAAAACATTACCATACACGGAAACAGCAGGCGCGGCGCATGGCAGGAACCGTTCTGCCGGCGGCGCTTGCACTGATGGCCCTGATCCTGCTGGCGCCGGGTTCAGGCAGTGCACAGAACTCCATCATCACCACCGGCGAGGGGATGGCGGCGCTTGGTAACGACAAGACCAGAAATCAGGCCATGACCGAGGCCCGGGACCTGGCCAGGCGCAATGCCGCGGAAAAGGCGGCCACCCATATTCAGTCCGTCTCCACGGTGGAAAATTTCGCCCTGGCCAAGGATGTGGTCAAGGCCTATGCCGAGGCCGTGGTCACCATCCTGGAGGAGCTGGAGAGCGGCTGGACCAGCGATCCCCGCATGGGCGAGAGTTTCCGCATCGTCATCAAGGCCGAAGTGGTGCCCAATTTCAAGGCCGGGAAGGATGAAGATCCACAGGCGGCCTGGTTTGAAAACCCGGCCGCGCCCCTGACCGTGAAACTGACCACTCCCAGGCAGGCGTACCGTGCCGAAGAACAGGTGACGATCTATCTCCAGGGCAACAAACCTTTTTTTGCCCGGGTGGTTTACGAAGACAGTTCCGGCAACCTCACGCAGATCCTTCCCAACCCCTATCGAACGGAAAACTATTTTCAGGGCAGTTCCATTTACAGCCTGCCGTCGGGAAACGACCAGTACACCATGACCGTGGTGCCTCCCTTTGGTGAGGAGCGGGTGACGGTGTACGCCGCCACCCAGCCACTGGGAGAAGTAGACAAACAGGCCCGGGGGCCGGTTTACCTGCTGAATGAAAAACGCGGTGATGTGGCGGTCCGCACCCGTGGCATCAAGCTTTCGGCCGTTCTGGAAGAGAAAGCGGAAACAAAAGACACCGCCGAGTTTTACGAAACCTCGCTGACGATCCGCACGGGACCATAATCAGGGAATTCAACCCGGCCGGCAGGTTATGCGCGAAGAAAGTCCTGCGCAGGGGGAACTTCAGCGTTCGACATTTCCTGCTCGATATTCGATATTAAAAGCGGAAAAATATGCCTTCCACCGCGGGACAGGCGTCTGGTCAGGACTTCGGCGTTACCCGCCTGATGCTCTCCCGGAGGGATTCAAACTTCTGGCGCAGGTTGTTTTCCACCAGCAGACTGACCCATGTGCCAAGCAGCGACTCCAGCCGGTTTTCAGGCAGCGCGACCCTGGAACCGGCCTGCTCCAGCCGGGCCTTTACATCATCCAGGGCCTGTTTCAAGTCCTGGCGTCCCGGCTCGCGCTCCAGCAAAAACGCGTAAATCTCCGCGCTTTTCTCAAAGTGACCCTGCCGGGCGCACAAATCAGCCACGGAAACGGTATAAAAAAGAGGATCATTTTTCATGGGCGCCTCCCGGTTTCTTCAGGGTGTACACCTGTTCATCCCTGCCCACCATGCCCAGTTCCTTGCGGGCCACATGCTCAATATACATCAGATCGTCCTGGAGCCGTGTCACCAGCCGGTCCATTTCCATGTTTTCCTGCCGCGTCAGGGCGTTTTCCTCGATAATGGAGCGGTTTTTTTCCTTCAGCCGCCGGTAATCCAGAAACCCGTTTTCACCAAAGAAGAACACCCACGCCAGCAGGCAGGCAAACCCGCCGGCAAGAAGAAGGGCCAGCTTCTGAAAATTATTTTTCAGCCATCGTATCACGGACGCGGCTCCGTCTTTTAAACAGGGCGTTGAACTCCCTGCTTTTCAGAATATACGAAAAAACGGCGAAACAGACAACCCCCATCGTGATGCATACGATGATGCCGGCCAGCAGCACAAAAGCGTGGGCATCGGCCGGGATCAGCAGTCGGGCGGTCCCCCACACCACCAGCCCCATCAACACCGAACTGACCGCGGTCTTTGCCACCGAACGGAGTATGGTCATCAGGCCGATATGGCCCAGCCGGACCGCAAGTGCCCGGGTGAGCAGCACCAGATTGGTCATGGACGCGATGGATGTGGCCAGGGCCAGGCCGCCATGGACAAGGGGACCCATCAGGATCACGCTCAGGGCGGTGTTCACGCAGATGGCGATCACGGCCATGACCACCGGGGTCCGGGTGTCGGAAAGGGCGTAAAAGGTGGACACCACGATGCGCACCGCTGAAAAGGCCCACAGGCCCACCGCATAGTAAAGCAGGGCATCGGCGGTCAGGCGCGTTGCCTGGGCGTCGAACCCGCCACGTTCAAACAACAGGGCCACAATGGGTTCCCGCAGCACGATCAGGCCCACCATGGAAGGCAGGGAAAGGAAAAAAATCATGCGCATGGAAAAACCGAAGGTATCTTTGACCGCGTCAATATCCCCGGCCGCGGCCTGACGCGAAATACTGGGCAGCACCGCCATGGCGGCGGACACACCGAACACGCCCAGGGGGAACTCAACCAGCCGGTCCGCGTAATAAAGATAGGAGACGCTGCCTTCAGGCAGCAGGGTGGCCAGAAGCGTGCCGATGATGATGTTGACCTGATGGACCGCGGCGCCGAACACCGCCGGCAGCATGAGCAGTCCCACCTTTTTGAGGGCCGGATGATAAAGCGTTGCCTTGCGCCAGAAAAAAAGGCCCTGCTTCACGAGGAACGGGCCCTGCAGCACCAGTTGCAGCACACCCCCGGCGATCACGCCCCAGGCCAGACCGACCGACCGAAGGGTCATGTCGTCGGTGAACATGGCCGCTCCCCACAGGGAGGCCATCATGGCGATGTTCAGCAGCACCGGAGACAGGGCCGGCGCGGCAAAATGGCCCAGGGCGTTTAAAATTCCCATGGCCAGGGCCACCAGGCAGACAAAAAACACGTAGGAAAACATGATGCGGGTCAGGGTGACGGTCAGCGCGAACTTTTCCGGCACGTCGGCAAACCCGAACCCCACCACATAAACGATCTCGGGGGAGAACACGATACCCAGGAGCGTCACTCCCACCAGAATCACCGAGAGCAGTCGCAACGCGGACCGGGCCATGGCAAACGCCTCTTCCCTGCCCCTGTTCCGAAGCTGTTCAAGAAACACCGGCACAAAGGCGATGGTCAGTGATCCTTCGGCAAAAAGGCGGCGCAGCAGGTTGGGAATGCGGAAGGCGACAAAAAAGGCGTCCGAGGCCATGCCGGCGCCGAGAAAGGCGGCCACCGTCATGTCCCGGAGATAGCCGAAGATCCGGCTCAGCAGGGTGGCCAGGCCGAGGACACCCGTGGCCCGGGTAACACGGCGCTTTTCATCCATCAATGGTTTCTATCCCCCCGATCCGGCAAGACGGTTTCGTTTTCGGCTTGAAATGGCGGTTGAAAAATCTGCCACTGCATCGGCCACAAGTCATATTCCAAATTTCTGGAATTCGAGTGTAACGGAAGCGCGATGGGGCGTCAAGCGGTAACCCCGGCAGCGCAGAAGGCGGGCTCTCGGGCGGAAAGGCTACAGCAGGGGAGCGAACAGGCGGGCCAGGGAGTTGCGCAGCTTCTTGACACGGTGCATGCGGCCGTACTCCGCCATTGTGAACTCCCGGGCCGATGCCAGGTCCTTCATGAACATGGCCTCAAACACCTTGGCCACATTCTCGTCGTAAATCAGGGCGTTGATTTCATAGTTGAGTTCAAAACTGC
>JBMORB010000419.1:0-6396 GCA_049320925.1 Thermodesulfobacteriota bacterium
TTCCGGCGAGTGTTCGCAGATGCACACCACGGTCTGCCGAAAGTTGGGGTCCGCCAGCTGGGGCATGGCAATTAAAAATTCCCCTTTGAGCTTCATGGCTCCGGACGGTTCAGGCATCTTTCCTCCCTGGAAACAGCAAAACGGCTGATGGAAGCCACAGCCTGGGACCAAATTAATGAAAATCACGAAGGTTTGTCAAGAAAAGGGATAGGGGGCAGACCTACCAGCGGTTCCGCCTTCCGAAAAACATCTCGACAAAACCACCTTCCCCCCGGTTCTTCAGCTCCCGTTCATAGTTTTTCATCATATTGCCAAGCGCCAGGGCCGTGATCCCGGACATAAGCACCAGGGCCGCCACGATGGCCACCAGAATCTGGGGAAAGGCAATGATCAGAAAAGCGCCGGCAATCAGCAGCAGCCCGGGAACGTAATACTTGAAAGCGCCCATATCGCCTCCTTGGTTTTGAAGTCCGCGGTGCGGTGTTATGTTTACCGGTAATCATAAGCACGGATGCTGCCCCGTCAACCCGTTCCGGCGTAAACGGCCGCCTGCTCCAGGCTGCCGGGAAGTCCGCCGGCAGATCCACGCACAACGGTCCATAACACCGGCGTGCCCGGTCCGATCCGTCCCCGGTCGGACATGCGAAGCAGGTTTGCATTGTTGGCCGCGGCACAGCAGACCGCCTGTTCGATGGTGTAACCGGCCACCATGAAAAATTCCATTTCCTGAATCATGCCCGCGCCATGATAAACGCCTGGACTGCCGGCATCGGTGCCCATCGCCACCCTTACCCCGGCCCGCTTGGCAAAGGCGAGCTGTTCTGTCTGATGGTCCAGGGTGCGGGCCGCCGCGCCAGCCGGGTCTCCGTCAACATCGGCAAAAGCGCGCATGGGAACAAGGGTGGGCACCCAGAAGGTTTGCCGGTCGGCCATGCGCAACAGGTTGTCGGTTCCCGCGAAATACCCGTGCTCAATTGAGTCAACACCGGCCTCCACCGCCTGCCGGACAGGGAGTTCTCCGTTGGCGTGCACCATTACCGGTCGCCCGGCCGCGTGGGCCGAGGTCACGATGCCGGCAAGCTCGTCGGGCGTGAACTGGGGCGCGGTCTGCACGCCGAACCGGGTCAGGCTGTTTAATCCGGAATTGACCAGCTTTACATGATCGGCCTGCGACATCTGCCGGTCGATTGCAGCCATCCAGTCCCCTTCCGGCAGAGGTTCGCCTCCCACCAGCCTTCCGTACCGGCCCGGTTTGAACCATCCCCGGCCGGGAGTCTGAATGCGAAAAAACGTGTTATCCGCGTGATGCATATGCTGCCGGTAGCGCAGCACATGGGCCCGGCCGTCTCCGCCGTCGCGCACCGTCAGCACACCGAAGGTCCGCTGGCGATCAATATTTTCTGATATGACCGGGTACGCGTCCTCGTATTCCGCCTCCATCTGCCGGCGATGCGCGAGGGGATCCACGCTTCCGGAAAGAAAAAGATGAACATGACTGTCGATCAGAGCGGGCAGCACCGTGTGTTCGGACAGGTCAAGGATCTCAGGCGACCCGGCGGGTGCTTCTTTCGTGACGGCCTGAACAACGCCCTTTTCCACCCGGACAAACACATTTTCCCGCGCAGGCGTACCCGTTCCGTCGATCAGGCTCCCTGCCCGCACAACGGCGGTATCGATGATGGTATCTCTGTTGCCCATTCTTCTATGCTGTTGCCATGAAATTTGTTCTGCTGCAAGGGCCGGTTCTTTTGGTACTTTTCTTGGCGCCAAGAAAAGTACATAAGCTACAGTCTTCTGCGCAGGGTCTCCAGCGCCAGAAACGCAAACAGCCGCTTGTTCATCTGCCGATTCTGAAATGACAGGCAGATACGGGAGGTCTGAACACCGTCAGGCCCTGCCAGGCCGATGCACAGCGTACCCACGGGTTTTTCCGGGGTGCCGCCGGAAGGCCCGGCAATGCCGCTGGTGGCAAGACCAAAGGTGGCGCCGGATACCCGCCGGACACCCTGGGCCATCTCCCTTACCGTCTCTTCGGAAACCGCGCCGTGAGTTTCAATGGTCTGCGGTGACACGCCCAGTACATCGATCTTGGCCTGGTTGGCATAGGTGACCCCGGAAAAAAGAAAATAATCCGAACTGCCGGCCACATTGGTTAAAAGATCGGAAATCAGGCCGCCGGTACAGCTTTCCGCCACGGCCACGGTGGCATTGGCCTTCACCAGCAATCGGCCCACCTCAGCCTCAAGGGAAAGTCCCGTATCGGAAAAAACACTCTCGCCCACCTGTTTTTTTACCCAGTCGCAGGCCTTTTTCGCCAGGTCCTGCGCAGCTTCTGCATCGGGCTGGCGGGTCGAAACCTTGACAAAGATTTCCGGGAACCTGACCCGGATGCCGTATCGCATGCCGGGGAAAGCGGCTTCAAAACCGGCCATGCGCTCGCCCACGGTGGACTCGGGCAGGCCGAACACCGTCAACGTCCGGGACGCGGCAAACAGCCGGCCCCCGCTTCGCAGGAGGTCGATGCGCGGCATCACCCCGGTTTCCAGCATGTGCTTCATCTCATGGGGCACGCCGGGCATGACAAACACGCGACAGCCGCCGATGGCAACCATGAACCCCGGCGCCGTGCCGATGTCGTTGACAATGCATTGAGCGCCCTCGGGCAGCAGGGCCTGCTTGGCGTCGGACGGCTGCATGGATCGTTTGCGCTGAATAAAATAGTTTTCCATGGATTGCCGGGCCTCGGGGTCGGGCGCCAGCTTTTTCCCGGCGGCCCTGGCCACGGCTTCGGTGGTCAGGTCGTCGCCCGTGGGCCCCAGCCCGCCGGTGACCAGCAGCACGTCGGCCCTTTCGCATATCTCCGCCACCGCGCCCGCAATATGGTCCAGGTCATCCCCCACGCAGGTATGGCGCCGCACCTCGATGCCCGCCGCTTCCAATACCTGGGCGATGTGGGCGGAGTTGGTGTCGGCAATCGTGCCGGACAATACTTCGTTTCCCGTGGCCAGAATCTCGGCAATCATCGGTTTTTCCCTTTCAAATCAAAAATTCTCTTGACAAGCGACTCATACATACCATAATAAACGGCGTGTCAAACAGACTTTTATGAAAGCAAAAGCAGATGAGAACCCGGACAGTATCAACTTTAATCAAGGCAAACCAGGGCAACTGGTGGTGGCGGAACTGGTCCGTTCGGTCCGCCCACGGCGCCTGATACTGTCAGACACAGCGTAAACCCAAACCGTAGGCGATCCGAACAAAGGAGCCTGCGGTTTTTTTGTTTTTAAAATTAAAAGGCCGCGGGCTCAAAAGAGCATGCGGCCTTTTTTTATGGCTCAAACAACAGATTAAGGACAACAACCATGATCCTGCGAAGGTTTCCGGACAAAACGGCTTTCCGCCAGATGGCACAAACCGCCAACACCATTCCCGTGTGCGCCGAAATTCTGGCCGACACGGAAACCCCGGTTTCCATCTTGAAAAAACTTTATACCGGTAAAGGCCCCATCTTTCTGTTTGAAAGCGCGGAGGGCGGCGAACGGTGGGGCCGCTACAGCTTCCTGGGCGCGTCGGCAAAGGCCCAGGTGCGGCTGTTCCGCGACCGGGTGGAGATCGAAGAAAACGGCACGGTGAGGCAGATCCATCACAGCGGCACGCCCCTGGCCGTTCTTCGTGACATCATGGCCGATTACGCGCCGGCCGATATTCCGGGCCTGCCCCGGTTCTGGGGCGGGCTGGTGGGGTACCTCACCTACGAGATGGTCTCCTTTTTTGAAAAGATTCCCAACCGGCTGCCCGAAGACCGGCCCATCGCCGCCTTTATGATTCCCGACGAATTGATCATCTTCGACAATATCCGCCACACACTCGTGGCCGTGGTTATCGCTTTTACCCGGTCGGAGGCAAGCATCGACGAGGCTTTTGAGGCGGCGGGAAAACGGGTGGAAAAACTGCTGGCCGTGGTGCAGGGGCCCCTTCCCCCGGAAAACGGCACCCGGCGCCCGGCGCCCTGCGTGCTGGCTCCTGAAAAAGAAGACGGCCACTACAGGAAAATCGTCGAAACCACCAAGGACTATATCCGCCAGGGCGAAATCATTCAGGCGGTGCTGTCCCAGCCTTTTTCCTGCGCTCCGGCCCCGGACCTGTGGACCCTGTACCGGGCCCAGCGGTACATCAATCCGTCCCCCTACCTTTACTTTCTGCACATCGGGGAAACGGCCCTGGTGGGATCATCGCCCGAAACCATGGTACGCCTTGAAAACCGGATCGCCACGGTGCGGCCCATTGCCGGAACCCGGCCCCGGGGAAAGACCGAACAGGAGGACCGGGCCCTGGCTGATGAAATGCTCAAAGACGACAAAGAGCGGGCCGAGCACCTCATGCTGGTGGACCTGGGCAGAAACGACCTGGGCCGGGTGGCGGTCACCGGCACGGTGCAGGTGACCGACCTGATGGTGGTGGAGCGTTATTCCCATGTGATGCACCTGGTCTCCAACGTGCGCTGCGACCTTGACCGGGAGCTGGACGCCTGGGACCTGCTGGCCGCCACCTTTCCGGCCGGCACCCTTTCCGGCGCGCCTAAAATCAGGGCCATGCAGATCATCGATGAACTGGAAAAAGGGCCCCGGGGGCCGTACGGCGGGGCCGTGGGCTATGTATCCTTCAGCGGAAACATGGATCTTGCCATCACCATCCGCACGGCCTGCATTGAAAATGACCGTCTGACGGTGCGGGCCGGCGCCGGTATCGTGGCCGACTCAGACCCGGAAAAGGAACGCGTTGAAACCGTGAACAAGGCCAAGGCCATCCAGAAAGCCCTGGAACTGGCCGGGAGGCAACACAACCATTAGATTATAAATATGCAGAATATGGCTTTCGATTTCGATCCCGATACCGATTTCGATTTGGATTTAAACAAAAGGCGCTGTCGCCATTTTAAATGAGGCAGATGATGATTCTGATGATTGATAATTATGATTCCTTCACCTACAACCTGG
Organism: Thermodesulfobacteriota bacterium; assembly: GCA_049320925.1. GTDB lineage: Bacteria > Desulfobacterota > Desulfobacteria > Desulfobacterales > Desulfosudaceae > Desulfosudis. The sequence goes on from JBMORB010000419.1 coordinate 4,998, forward strand.
TCCAGTACCTTCGCATGCTCAGTGCCGAAGTCCATGTGGTCAGAAACGACGAAATCACCGTGACCGAGGCCGACCGCATGGCACCCTCCCACATCGTCATCTCGCCCGGACCGGGCCGGCCGGACACCGCCGGCATCTCCCTTGACCTGATCCGCCGCGCTTCGGGCAGAGTTCCCATCCTGGGCGTATGCCTGGGCCACCAGGCCATCGGCCAGGCCTTTGGCGGCACCATTGTGGCCGCCAGGCGCCTCATGCACGGCAAGACATCCGCCGTGACCACGGACCGGACCGCTGTTTTTGAAGGCATCCCATCTCCCTTTACCGCCATGCGGTATCACTCCCTGGCCGTGGAGCGCGCGTCTTTGCCGTCATGCCTTGAAATCTGCGCCGAGGCTGATGACGGTGAGATCATGGGCATTCGCCACAGGGAACACCCCACCGTGGGCATTCAGTTTCACCCGGAATCGATCATGACCCCAAAGGGCAAACGGATACTGAAAAACTTTCTTGCGATGTAAGCTTAAAATCGTGCTCTTGCTCTTACTCGTGCTCGTAATCGAAATAAAACTGAACAACACGATCACGAGCAAGAGCACGAGTACGATCACGAGGACGAGTAAGGGCAGGAGGATAATATGGGAACTACTTTTGATCATGAAAAACTGAGGGTATACCGAGCCGCTATTGATTTTATTGTATGGCTGCAAAATATCATGAAAAATATTCCGAAACAGCAGGCTGTATATGGCCAGCTGGACCGTGCCTCCACCTCAATCGTCTTGAATATTGCTGAAGGGAACGGTAAATCGTTGCCCCGGGATCGATGCAGATTCCTGGATATCGCGCGCGGATCTGCCCTTGAATGCGCGGCAGCCCTTGATATTCTGGTCGCCAAGGGTATTTTAGAAGAAAAGCAGGTTGAAAAGGGCAAAGAGATACTCCAGGGGATCGTATCCATGCTGGTTGGGCTGATTAAAAGTTTCTTACCGGATCGGGTTAATGAATCGGTGGATGATTACGAAGCATTGCAGGATTAAAAGAAACTACCATCAAATCGTGCTCTTGCTCCTGCTCGTGCTCGTGATCGAAATAAAACTGGAGAGTACGAGTGCGCATTTAATCACGAGCAAGAGCACGAGTACGATTAAGATAAAACGAAACTATAAATATCCAGACGGAGGAAAATCATGTTTCCACAGACACTTTCAAAAATCATTGCTAAAAAAGACCTTTCACGGGAAGAAATCGACAGTCTTTTTTCCGATATTTTTTCCGGAAAACTCACCGACGCCCAGATCGGGGCATTCATGGCGGCCCTGGCCACCAAGGGAGAGACCTTTGAGGAACTGGCCGGCGCGGCCGAGGCCATGCGCCGGAAAGCCACCCGCATCCAGGCGGC
>JBMORB010000420.1:0-6381 GCA_049320925.1 Thermodesulfobacteriota bacterium
GGATACCGTATTGTAGATAAACCTAATTCCTGTTGCGGAGGTGTGTGGTGGAAGAAAAAAAAGTAAAAGACCTGATGGTTCCCATTGCCGAATATGCCACGGTTTCCGAGGACGCGACTTTAAAAGAGGCCCTGGCCGCTCTGGAAAAGGCCCAGAAAAAATTCGATGATGACCGGTATGCCCACCGGGCCATCATCGTTCTCAACAAGGATCATCAGGTGGTGGGCAAGGTCAGCCAGCACGACGTGCTCAAGGCCCTGGAGCCCAAATACTTGGAACTGTGCCAGCCGGGCGTTGAATCGGGCATCACCCGTTACGGATTTGACAGAAAAATTTTCGCCGACATGTGCACCCAGTACAGCCTCTGGTCACAACCCATGCTCCAGCTGGTTCGTGACGCTGCCGGCCGTCCGGTGACAACCTTCATGTACAAACCCCAGCCCGGAGAGTATATCGGTGAGGACGGCAGTCTGTCCGAGGCCATTCATCTTCTGGTGGTGGGCCGTCACCAGTCCCTCCTCGTCATGAAGGACAAAAAGATCGTCGGCGTTTTAAGGCTGGTGGATCTGTTCCGCGAAATCTCCAACGCCATGCACCAGGTGGCTTGACCGGTGTACAGCCTCCCCGGCCCGTGACCCTCTTTCCCATGTCGCGGGCCGGTTTTTATTTACCTTAATATTATGGTTATCCTCCCCGCCGCTCTGCTGTTCCCTGTTTTCTGTTGACAGCCGCCGCCAGTTTTTCTATGTTCAGTCCTTCATATTTTAAATTATGTTGCCCCTTTATTGGGAATAGACAAAGGAGTACCTCCATGGACGCCAGAACCGAAAAGGCCCCAGTCAACTGGAAAAAGCTGATCTTCCTGTTTACCGGCATCGTGCTGTTTGCCGCTGTCTACTACTCCCCGCCCTGGCCCGACGCGGTGGACCCCGCCGGTGAACATTTCGTGCTGAGCGCCACCGGCAAAGGGGCCCTGGCCGTATTTCTGCTGGCCGGTACCTGGTGGGTGTTTGAAGTGGTGCCCATCGGCGTGACCAGTCTGGCCATCGGCGTTCTCCAGGTTCTGTTCATGGTGCGGCCGGCCAAGGTGGCTTTCAAGGACTTCATGGACCCGTCGGTCCTCTTTATTTTCGGTTCCATCGTCATCGGCCTGGTCTTTACCAAAGTGGGGCTCACCAAACGGCTGGCCTATAAAATGCTGTCCATCGTGGGCGAACGGACCAGCATGATCTACCTGGGGTGCTTTGTGGTAACCGCGGCCCTGACCCATATCATGGCCCACACGGCCGTGGCCGCCACCATCTTCCCCCTGCTGGTGGCCATCTACTCCCTGTACGGGGAGGGAGAAAAGCCCACCAAGTTCGGCAAGGGCCTGTTTATAGGCATGGCTTACGTGGCCGGCGCCGGCTCCATCGTCACCCTGCTGGGCGCGGCCCGGGGCGCCGTGGCCATCGGCTTTTTCAAAGACATCATGAACCGGGAGATCGGCTTTTTCGAGCTTTCCTATTACATGCTCCCCATCGGCTGGCTGATGACCTTCCTGCTGTGGGGCTTTTTCATGATCGTGTGCAAGCCGGAGAAATCCACCATCCCCGGTCTCAAGCAGAAGGCAAAAGATCTTTACGCCGGACTGGGACCGATCACGGGCAGGGAAATCCTTGCGGCCCTGATCGTGGTCGGATGCATCCTGGCCCTGGCCCTCACCGCCATTCTCACCGCCATGGTTCCAGGTTTCAACGCCCCGGACAAAACCGCCATGATCCTGGTTTCCACCATCCTGTTTTTCATCGTGGGCATTCTGGACATCAACGACCTGGAAGGCATTCCCTGGAACATCATTCTGCTGTTTGCCGGCGCCATGAGCATCGGCTTCTGCCTGTGGGAAACCGGCGCCGCCAAGTGGCTGGCCATCAACTGGCTCACCATGTTCCAGAAGGCCAACTGGTTTGTCTTTATCATGAGTATCGTATTTTTCGTGATGGTGATGACCAACTTCATCATGAACGTGGCCGCCATTGCCATATCCCTGCCCGTGGCCCTGGTCATCGCCCCCTACCTGAACGTCGCCGGCGAAGTGATCCTGTTCTCCGCACTGGTGGCGGCGGGCATGCCCTTCCTGCTGCTGGTAGGCGCGGCACCCAACGCTATTGCCTACGACTCCAAGCAATTCACGCCGGGCGAGTTTTTCATGTACGGTATTCCGGCCAGTATCATCCTGATGCTGGTCACCGGATTTGCCGTTTACGTGCTGTGGCCTCTCATGGGCATGCCGATCCGTCTGTAGAATTCAACTGGGCTTTCTCGGGGGCACGATTCACCGTGCCCCCGGGACCCCCCGCTTTCCGCCCTGCATGTCACTCGGGCATCCTGGTTTCGAGCCCGATTGCGATTTGGATACCGAAAATCTTCTCCGCATTCCGCCCTTCAACAAAGCAAAAACCTGTTGACAGCCTTTTGGCAAACCACTAGGGTTGTTTTGAGCATATGCTCATATCCCGCGCACAGGAGGTCTTCCGTGAAAAAAACAGCCCTGATCCGCTGCGAAAAAAACCAGGATCGCTGCCCCCTGACCGGCTGTTTCAACGCCATGACAGAGGGGAAAGATGCCTTTGCCATGCACGGGCCGTCCCGGCCCGCCGGCGTTTTCACCTGCCACTGCCCCGGCGACAACGTGGTGGATCTGGCAAAAATCCTCAAAGCCAAGGGAGCCGAAGCGATTCATTTCTGCACCTGCACCTTTGCAAAAAAGGGGGAGTCCGGCTGGGAACTGGCGCCGGGCGGTTTCTGCGACCACATTGACGATCTTATCGAAAAGGTTCATCAGGCCACGGGCCTTGCCTGCGTCAAGGGTTCGGCCCACCTGCCCAAAGGCTACACACCCCAAATCTGGAGATAGGCCATGGTTGCTGTTTACGTGCTGCTGGTGATTGTCGCGCTGGTGCTGCTGTTTTTTGCCCGCACCCTGATCCGTCTGAAAACAGGAAACGCCCGGGTGGCAAAAGAGCTGGCCCAAACCCGGTACACGCCACTGGAGGATATCGGAACCGTGGATTCGGTTTCTATCCTGCCCCTGGTCGATTTTTATACCGACAACCCCCGCCTTAAAACCGAGGCCGGCGTGGCCTACCTGGTAAAAGCCGGGAACACCACATTGCTGATGGACGTGGGTTTCAATAAAAAAAAGGCCCACCCCTCACCTCTGCTGCACAACATGAGGACCCTTGACATAAAACCCGAGTCCATCGACGCTGTTGTGATCAGCCATGTCCATCTGGACCATGTGGGCGGCATGACCGAGCAGCGGACAAAAACCTTTTCCCTCTCCCAGGGGCCGGTGGACCTGGGCAACATACCGGTATACGCGCCCCAGCCGGTGAAGCCATCCCGTCAGAACCCCAAACCAGGGGTCACGGTGGCCGGCAAACCCCAAAAACTGGCCCAGGGCGTTGCCACCACCGGCGCCATTCCCAGAAACCTCTACCTGATGGGATACACCCTGGAGCAGAGCCTGGCCGTGCGCGTAAAGGGCAAGGGCATCGTGATCATCATCGGGTGCGGCCATCCCACGGTGGAACGGATTGTCGAACGCGTTAAAATGCTGTTTAACGAGCCGGTCTACGCCATCATCGGCGGCCTTCATTTTCCGGTCCACGGCGGCCGCATCATGGCCGGACCGGTCAACGTGCAGAGCCTGGTGGGCACGGACCGGCCCCCGTGGCAGCCCATCGGCGAGGCCGACGTGGACAACACCGTTGCCGCCATAAAAACGGTCAACCCGGCCCTGGTTGCCCTCTCTCCCCACGACAGTTCAGACTGGAGCCTTGACCGGTTCCGGGCCGCCTTTGGCAGCCGGTATGTCGACCTGAAGGTGGGGACGCCGATTCACATATAAAAAGCGGTGAATTTTAATTTTCAGCCCCGCCGTTGACCGGCAAAAGCTGTCAAGCTTTGCCAGCCTGACCGACATTTTGCGTCAAACAGGTGGGGCCTTCCTTCTTTCCTCTCTTTTCCAAAATCAAAAAAGCTTGTATTTCAATTGGTTTATTTTTATCATGGTTCAAGATGCAGGGTGTGATTCTTGCATGTATTTTTCTTAAAGACTCTGCATCTGCTCTTCCCAACACCCCGCCAAAGGGAGGTACCATGAAAACAATCGCCCCCACCCATTCCTGGCATGCCGCCGCGGCCGCACTGCTTCTGGCCCTTTTTCTGACGCCCGTAACGGCCCCTGACGTTCAGGCCGCCGAATGGGTAAACTACCCCCGGCAGCCGGACATCATCTATTACCTGGCCATTGAACCGGTGACGGATACGGACTACTACGTGTGGGTGGCAACGGAAACCGGTGTATTCCGGGTCAATCCCGCCGACGATTCTTATGTGCGATACACCTACGCCGACGGTCTGTCTTACAACTCGGTCAAATCCATTCTGGTGGACAACGCGGGCGACAAGTGGTTCGGCACCATGAACGGCGGGCTGAACCATTTTGACGACACCACCTGGACCTTATTTCCCACACCCGACATCACGCCCATCAATGAGATCACCCTTACTGGACTGGGATTTCCCCTGCTGGCCAGGGGTGACTTTTTAACAGCGCTTGCGGGCCTGGGCGGGTTTCATGTGTTTAACGGCGTGGACTGGACCGTTTACACCGCGGGCAACAGCGATCTGGCCGCAAACTACGTGGAGACCCTGCTGATCGACGGTTCGGGAAACGTGTGGCTGGGCACCTGTCCGCCGCCCCTTGGTTTTCTGTTCGGCCAGCCCGGCGGCCTGAACCGGTTTGACGGCAGCACCTGGACCACTTACGACAAAGGCGACGGCCTGGCCGAGGAAAACGTGTTCGATATCGCGGCGGACAGCGGCGGCACCCTGTGGATCGCCACCCTGTTCGGCGGCATCAGCCATTTTGACGGCAGCAACTGGACGACTTACAATGCGGGCAACAGTGACCTGCCCACCAATAACACCCAGGCCGTGGCGATTGACGCCAACGACACCAAGTGGTTCGGCACCACCCTGGCAGGCCTTTGCCGCTTTGACGGCATCACTTGGACGGTTTACGACACGGATAACAGCGGGCTGGTCAACAACAACATTCACGCCATCGCCCTGCACGACACGCCCCCGCCCACCGAAGGGGACCCGGTCGCCAGAGTCGTTGTCGTGCCGGTATTTGAGCCTGATGTGTGGGTGGGCACGGGCAACGGGGTCAACCGCCTGGACAGCACCGGGGCCTGGACCACCTTTCCCTTTGACGGCATCTTTAACTCCTATTACACAGCCGCGGCCGCGGACACAAACGGCAACAAGTGGTTCGGCACCCACGACGGCGTCGTGATGTTCGACGACACCGACTGGACCACTTACACCACGGACAACAGCGGCCTTGCGGGAAACAACATTCGGGCCATTATCGAAGACGGAGGGGGCAACATCTGGTTTGCCACCAATGCCGGGGCAAGCCGGTTTGACGGCACCACATGGACCACCTACAACACCGCCAACAGCGGGCTTGCCGCCGACGGCGTCTCCTGCCTGGCCGAAGACGTCTCCGGCAACCTCTGGTTCGGCACCAACGCCGGGGCAAGCCGGTTTGACGGCACCACATGGACCACCTATACCACCGCCAACAGCGACCTGGTTTCCGACGCTGTACAGGCGGTGTGCGCCGCCGGTGACGGCTCGCTCTGGTTTGGCACCAACGCCGGTGTCAGCGTAATGGACAGCGGCACCTGGGCCACCTACACCGCCGCAAACAGTGACCTTGTGGCCGACGACATCAACACCATTGCCCAAAGCAGCACCGGCATCATAGGAATCGGCACCGATTCGGGAATGAGCATGTTTGACGGCAGCACCTGGACCACGCTTGACGTGGCCGGCGGCAGCCTGATCGCGGACACGGTCCGGGCCATTATCGAGGACAGTGAAGGCAACATCTGGGTGGGCACCACGGCTGGCATCAGCCGGTTTGACGGGGCTACCTGGAGTCATTACGACCGGGGGGACGGCCCGGGAGACCCCAGCATTCGGGCCATGGCCCTTGAATCCGACGGCGACCTCTGGTTTGCCACGGGCAACGGGGTCACCGGCTATGTCATCCCTCCCCCGGAACCGGAACCCGAGCCTGAACCGGAACCCGAGCCCGAACCTGAACCCGAGCCGGACCCGCCCCTGGTGCCGGACACCTCCCTCAGCTGTTTTATCACCGGGCTGATGCGGTAGCGCATTTTATGAACTCTTTTGACAGCGTTTCCGCCGGTGGCCAAACGCATGAAAAAGCCCTTGTCTGGCGGGTTTTTCCCAATATTCTTGCCTTTGGCATCGGGCTGGGCGCAGCCTGGTTTCTTGACTGGAACACCACGGACCTGG
>JBMORB010000421.1:0-6299 GCA_049320925.1 Thermodesulfobacteriota bacterium
TTGCGCCGCGTGAGGCCGCCGCTACGTTCCTGGGGGCCGCGGCAACCATCACCCCATCCTCGCCTCAAACGCGTTTTTGATCAGTTCCACGGCGTTGTCCGGCCCGCTCACGATCACCACGTCGAACCGTGCCCTGGCCCCGCCCTGGCCGGTCTCCTTCAAATACCACAACGCCGCCTGGGTGATCTTACGCTGCTTTTCCGTCGTGATGCTCAGCCGGGGGCTGCCGAAGCTGTCGGTGCGCCGGGCCTTGACCTCCACAAACACGATCACCGCCTTCTCTTTTGCCACCAGGTCGATCTCGCCCACGGGCGTGCGGAAGTTTCGGCACACAATGGCGTAGCCCTGCTTTTTTAAAAACCGCTCGGCCGCCTGCTCGCCCTGTTTGCCGTATTGCTGGCGCTGATTCGGCATGTTTTGTCTTTTCCCGGACAGGTTTTGCTTTTTTCATAAATAACATTTATTGCCCGGTCATGCAAAACCGCATCGTTAAAAACCAGGGGCGTAAAATATGCCGTTTGCCATTGTACCGTCACTTGAACCGGCCGGATGATGTAAACAAAAATAGCATTATAAATGTCAAACAATATTTTCAACTTTTAAAAATAATATACCTTTTTTATTGGTAATTTTTTGATTATAAGTTGCAAAATATGAATTCTTGAGAATACACTTTTTGTTAATTTGTAAAAATTAAGAATTGCCTTCCGAGCCGCCCGCGCTGTAAATATGCCGCTACCAGGGAAGCTTCTTTTGCCCTGTCACCCCCTATATAATGAAGGAGGCGTCATGCGTCATATGTCAGACACAGGATCCGCCTTGTCGGTCCGGCGGCTTCTTCCATGGGCCGCGTTGCTTTTGATCCTTCCCCTGTTTGCCCGGTGCGGCTCCGGACCCGACGGCCTGCCGGTCACGCCCACTTACGGGCTCCGGCCCATGACCCTGGAGCAGGCCGTCTCCCTGGCCCGTTACCTGCGTGGCACCCGGACCCAGGCGGCGGGCAGCCCGGAATCCTTTCCCACGGCATGGGCCATGATCAACACCTGTTGCGAGGAGCGGGCACTGCTGATGCAGTACGCGGCGGCCGGCGCCGCCTTTCCCCTGCCCGCCGAAAGCCCGCTGGTAAAGGAGGAAGACATCACCCCCGAAACCGTGGCGGCCCTGGCGGCAAACCCCGGCATCGACACCGCCACCATCAACATTGTCGGCCCCCTGATCGCGGACGTCGGGATAAAAGATAAAAACGGAACGCCGCTTTCCGGCGATCCCCTGCCCGTCCACTGGGGCTATCACAAGGGCGTGGTGGTGAACGTGGACGGCATGCTCATGGTGATCGACCTGTCCGTGGCCGACGTGCCCCTGCCCATCGACACCTGGGCACATAACCTGGTGGACACCCTGGTGGAGTGCCGCCTGCTTTCCGACGACGAATACGCCGACGCCTGGGTTTACTGGAACAGTGTGTTCTGCGGCCTGGAGCTTCCGCCCCGGCCGGAGCACGACTGCGGATACATCATCACGCCCCTGTTCACGTTCCGCAACGACCAGGAGCCCCAGGTCGACCAGCTTCGCTGGACCCCGGCCAGCATGCAGACCCAGAGCGAAGGATTTTCTTTCCTTCTTCAGGCCACATACGGCGTCACCCCGGCGCCGGAGGATATCCCCTTTTACACCTGCGCCTACGACCCCCGGCCTGAAACCGAGCTGTGCGACCGCATGCCCGACCTTCCCGCCTGCCAGCCCTGACAACAGCAATCGGGGCGGCTCCTGCACGAAGCCGCCCCTTCCTTCCTGTCCACGCCTGTAAACCGGGCCCACCGCCACCGGCGGCCCGGTTTTTTCTTTTTGCCCGCGCAAAATCACTATTTAGTTTTTTTTATAAAAAAACAACAAAATTTTATTGACATTTAAACTTTATAAGGTTATTCAACGACCATCAGGGGGAAAATCGCCAAAAGCAGGAGTATCCCATGCCGCAGAAAAGCGCCGAACTTTCCTTTATCGGCAAAAACATCCGTCAGCTCCGCCGCCGTCGCGGCTGGACCATCGGCCGCCTGGCCGGCGAAATCGGCATGGCGGAGGTCCCGCTGGGCCGCATCGAACGGGGCGAAAACGCGCCGTCGGCCGCCGTGCTCCTGCAACTCTCCAAAGTGCTGAGCACATCCATCGACGCCCTGTTTGCCGAAGAACCCGACGCCCCGCCCACCCGGCACGCGAACGCCGCCGGCGCCCCCTTTGTTCCCGTCCGGGCCGCCGACAGGCTGCCGCCCAGCCTGCTGGCCACCACCCAGGAGCTGATCAGCGTCGTGTGTAGCCTGGAAGACATCTGCGGCGCCCAGAAACAGGCCAAAATCCCGTTAAATATTGCCTTTGAGGCCAACCTGCGCGGCCTTCAGGACCTTTCCGAGGCGGCCCGGAACCACATGGGCATCGGCCGGGGCATTGTGTTCGATTACATCGAACTGTTCGAGGCCATGGGGTTTCGGGTGATTTTCATGCCGCTTCCCAAAGAAACCGCATCCATCACCTTCTTTGACACGGAAAATCAAAACGCCTTTTTCTTCATCCGCTACCGTGAAAACCCGGAGCGCCAGATCTTTCACCTGGTGTACGGGCTGGGCCGCATTTTCTTTCTTTCCTGGATGCAGCGCATGGGCAGAAAGCCCTTCCCCTCCGACGACGAACCCGGCGCCGGCCCCGGCAACACGGAAGAAGCCTCCGCGCCAAAACCGCAAGGCGAAGAAGAAAAACTTCTGACCATGCACCGGGCCGGCCGCAAGTTTGCCGCCTTTTTTCTCATGCCCGAGCAGGCCATCCGGGCCACGGTGAACCAGCTGGGTATTGAAAACAAACAGTGGTCCTGGGACCTGCTGCTGCGCATCAAGCACCGGTTCGGGGTGTCGGCCGAGTCTTTTCTGTTCCGGCTCAGGGAGCTCGACCTGATCACCGACAAACTTCACGACCGGTTCCGCAAGCAGATTCAGGCCCACTACGAGGCCACCGGCTATGCCGAACCCGACGCCTCGCGCCGGATTCTGACGCCCAACGGCCGCGTGTGGGACCTGGTGCTCACGGCCCGGCAGCATCCCGAGGCCAGGGCCGAAGTGGCCCGGATAGAGGAGACATTAAACCGGTGGAAAGTGGCGATGCATTAAAACCTTTACGGTGCAAAAACAAAAACACCGCTCACCGCAAAGACGCAAAGGACGCAAAGAAAAAACATGAGCGCTGTGCGCAAAACCAAAATCGCGCCTCCGTAAAGTCCAAAACGATCTTCTTCGATATGAGCATAAAAAATGACAAAAAATGAAGACTTACTATCCAGGGAAATCATCGGCGCCGCCATTGAGGTCCACCGGCTGCTGGGCCCCGGCCTGCTCGAAGCCGCCTATGAAGAATGCCTGTGCCATGAATTGTCGACGCACGGCATCAGTTTTGAGCGCCAGAAACCCCTTCCAATGAAATATAAACAGATAAATCTGGATTGCGGGTTTCGGCTGGATCTGGTGGTTGAGAACCTGGTCATTCTGGAATTGAAATCGGTTCAGACGATTGAGCCGATCCATGAGGCCCAGCTTCTGACCTATCTTCGGCTTTCAGAATTAAAACTGGGGTTACTGATCAACTTCAATGTGACGGTTCTTAAAAATGGGATTAAACGGATTGTGAATGGGCTATAAATACTCACCGCAAAGACGCAGAGGACGCAAAGAAAAACATGAGAGCCGCGCATACAAAACGATTCTTCGTTCGCGAAGCGGAAAACAACCCTTTGCGCTCTTTGCGTCTTTGCGGTGCAAAAACAAAAACCTGCAACACAAAACAAAGGAGGCGCATCACACGCCATAAGCACCACGCACAATTCGAATAAAAGCTGAAAAGGTCTCTTTTCAGCCAGGGGGCTGTTTTGGAAGGGCGGGCGATTTTATTCATCCTTTGGCCAAGGAGGAAACTATGAATATTGTCGAAAAATTCGGGGGTCCGTCCGCGCCGGCTGCCGCCGGCATCGTCCGCGTTTTAAGCATCGACCTGGGCACCACCAACTCCACCATCGCCGAAAGCATCTGCCTGCCGGGCTACCCGCCCATGTGCAAGGTCCTGGAAATCATTCAGCCCCTGAAAAACGGCGGCACCCACACCAGCGCCGTGGTGCCGTCCATCGTGGCGATTCCGGACGAAAACGGCCCCGTGCTGGTGGGCGAAGCGGCCCGGCGGCTGCGCAACAGCCCGGAAGTGGTGGGACTGGCAAAAGGGGAAGACCTTTTCCACGAAACCAAAAACGACATGGGCTTAAACAAGACCTATGCCCAGGCCCCGCCGTTTTTAAACCACGCCCACAAGGTGGCCGGTTATATCCTCTCGTTTCTGGTGGAGGCGGCCGAGAAGAACGCGGTGGCGCCCTACCGGGCCGTCACCGTGACCGTGCCGGCCTCGTTTGAAATCAACCAGCGCAACGACACCCTGCGGGCCTGCCGAATGGCCAACCTTCACCTTGCGGCCGACGACCTTATGGAAGAACCCACCGCGGCCCTGGTGGATTACCTGATGGCCGACCACCGCCGCCCCCTGCCCTTCCGCAAGGGCAAAACCGTTTGCCTGATCTTCGACTTCGGCGGCGGCACCTGCGACGTGTCCGTGATTGAAATATCGTCAACCGGCCCCAACGCCCCCCTGGCCTTGAGCGAGCTCTCCGTGTCCCGCTACCACCGCCTGGGCGGCGGCGACATCGACGCGGCCATTGTTCACGATGTGCTGATCCCGGCCCTGGCCGAAGAACACCGGTTCGCGCTTTCGGACCTGACCTGGGAAAACAAGAAGCTGGAACTCGAACCCCAGTTGCTGGCCACGGCCGAGACCTTAAAAATCGACCTTTGCCGCCGGATCCGCGACGCCATGGACCGGGGCGCCTGGGCCTTTGCCAACAAAGACATGTTCAAGACCACGGCCTCCGGGGTCATCACCCTGATAAGCGGTTTTAAGCTTTCGCCGTATTTTTCCGCGCCTTCCCTGTCCGTGGAGCAGTTTGAAAAACTGCTGAAACCCTTTCTGGACACCGACTTTCTTTATGCCCGGGAAACCGAGTACCGGCTCACCCAGTCGATTTTCTCCCCCATTGAAGACGCCCTGGACCGGGCCGGCATATCGGCCGCCGACGTGGACTTCTGCCTGCTGGCCGGCGGCAGTACGCTGATTCCCCAGGTGCGGGCCGCCGTGGAAGACTACTTCGGCAAGGACAAGGTGTACGGCCATGACAACCCGGAACAGATTCAGACCGCCGTGGCCCGGGGCGCGGCCTGGAACACCATTTTCAAAGCCGTCGCCGGCCGGCCCCTGGTGCGGCCGGTGCTGCACGACGGCATCGACATCGAGACCCACGACGGCGGCCGCTGGCCCCTTGTCGATCCCGGCACCCCCCTGCCCTGGCCCGAAGACGGCTCCTGGCGCCGCCTGATCCTGGAAGTGCCCCCGGCCGCCGGCCGGCTGTTTGTGGAGCAGTTGCGCTTCAAACTGCTTTCCCGGTCCGACGACCGCCACCTGCTCAATGAAATCTGGGACCTGCCCGTGTCCGCCTGCGCCGGCGCGGAAATCGTCATGGAATACCGGATCACCGCCGGCAAACAGTTCGAGTGCCGGGCCTTCTTAAAGGAATCGCCAAAGGCCGTGTTTGCCCGCACCCTTGAAAACCCGCTGGTCAACGTGGTCAACCCCGGCGCCACCCGCCTGAAAATCGAAGAAACCGAGGAAAAGCTGCGCCTGGCAAACGGCGGCAGCGAAAAAAACGTCGGCGATTACGTGAACCTGGCCAAATGGTACGAGGAGCTGAACCAGAAGGAAAAGGCTCTTTTCTGCCTGCGCACGGCCCTGAAAAAAAAGAACGCGCCCAGCGCCTATGTTTCCAACCTCATGGGCCTTTGTTATGAAAAACTGAAGGACCACGAGCGCGCCGAAAAAGCCTATCTTGAGGCCGCCTCGGCCGACAGGCACTGGGGAGGCCCGGAGTTCAACCTGGCCCTGCTGTATCGCAACACCAGACGTTTCGACGACGCCCTGAACATGCTGGAACAGGCCCTGGCAAAAGACGACGGGGACGGCGCGCCCTACCTCACCCTGAAATCCACGGTCCTGGACCGCATGGGACGCAACGCCGAGGCAACCGAAATCGCGGTCCAGGCCATGAAGGCCTACGATCCGCTGTCCAAGCTGGATGACTGGGCCCTGGGCTGGTATGAAACCACGACCCGGTTTTTAAAAGACGAAAAAGCCCTGGCCGCCGCTGAAGCCGAACGCAGGCGCCGCAA
>JBMORB010000422.1:0-6287 GCA_049320925.1 Thermodesulfobacteriota bacterium
CTGTTTCAGGCGCGGCGTCCACGCCTTTCTTTGCGGTCTTTGGGCCTTTGCGGTGAGTTCCGGTTGTTGAAAGCGGCCTTACACCCGCAAACCCCTCAGAAAATCGGCGATGGCCGGGTTGACGGTATCCGGTTTTTCCAGGGGGGCCAGGTGGCCGGCCGATTCGATCATCACCAGCCGGGCGCCGGGAACACGGTCGGCGAGAAACACGGCATATTTGGCCGGCGTGGAGAGATCGTCGGCGGCCCCGATCACCAGCACCGGTACCGTAATTTCCGACAGCCGTTCCATCATGTCAAAAGCGTTGCAGGCGGTAAAGTCGCCAATGGCCACCGACGGATCGGCCACCGAGGCTTCCTGAATGATCCGGTCTGTTTCAGGTGACCTGTTCTGGGGACACACGGCCGTGGCCAGGGTCAGCTCCCCAAACACCTTCATGCCCTTTTGCAGGGTCTCGAAAATAAGGGGCAGCACTTTCAGCCGGGCCCCGGTATTGGTCAGCACCCCTCCGGCAAACCTGGCGGGATAATGAATCAGCAGGTACTGGGCCACGGCGCCGCCCATGCTGTGGCCGCACAGCACCGGCCGTTCCAGTTCAAACGCTTCGACAAAATCAAGCACGTGTCCGGCATAGGCGCTGATCGTGTCGGCCCCGGCCTGTGAACTGCCGCCATGGCCGGGCAGGTCAATGCCCACCATGTTGGCAACAGGGGAAAGCCCTTCCACCTGCCGGGTCCAGAAGTGGCCGGACATGCCGGCCCCGTGAATACACACCACCGCAGGGCGGCCCGGCACCATGGGCCACGGCTCGGCAATAAACGAAAACCCTTTTTCAGACAAATGATTCATGGGAACTCCCTTTTCCGGTGATTGCATGAGAAATCGGGGTCAATACTTTGTAACATCCCGTCTTTCATATCGGGCTCTGACATGCGGATACTTCCGAACGTTGCAATTACCCGATTTATTCGAACCGGCCCTGTTTCTGAGCGCCCGGTCATACCGGGCGATGACATTAGCAAGGATATGAAGCGTTAAAAACCCAAATCCTGGTTGATCAACACCAGAACGATCCTTGCCTTGGGAAAGGATTTTTCCGTGATCACCCAGGTGTTGCAGATGCGGTCCGGGCTCGAGCAGTCGTGGCAGGCGGTGGTTTTTGCGCAGGGGGTCTTCTTATCCAGCCGCCGGGTATTCACCAGGGCCGCGTAGTTCTTGATCCGGGCCACGGCCGCGTCCACGTCGGGAACGATCTTGTTTCTGCCGGCCAGCACGATCACCCGCCGGGGGCCGAAGGCAAGGGCCCCCACCCGGTTGCCGATCATGTCCAGGTTCACCATTTTGCCGGTTTCGGTCAGGGCGTTGGCGCCGGTGAAGAAAAGATCGACCAGCAGGGCCTGGCGCCGCCGCTCCAGAGCGTCCTCCTTGGACAGGCTCTTGTCAAAGGTGTCGAGCACCTGAATGTCGGTCCGCTCCTTTAACATGGCGTAAAGGCCGGTGGCCATGAAGGTCATGGACCCGCCCCAGGAAATGCTCTTCGGCGCGATGGCCGGCAGCAGGGTAAAGGCCACCAGGTCCCGGGCGGCCTCTGCGTTTTCAGTCACGTGTACCTCGAAGTTGTTGGCCTCAAAGGCGGCCCCGACCTGTTTGAGCCGGGTGATCCAGTAGTCATGCATCGGATGTTCCATGGGGTCCTCCTCTGTTTTCAGAATTGCACGGATGCCGTCACCGCGATCAGCAGCGCCACCTCAACAAATTCGATCATGGCGCCCATCATGTCTCCGGTGACGCAGCCCATGCGTTTTTTGTAAAACCACAGCCCCAGGATTGTGGCGCCGGCAAAGCACAGGTTCAGGGCCGCGGCGGCCCGGCCCGCGAAAAGGGAAATAAACGCCACAACCACCAGCCACCTGAAATCCCATGCCGACAGGGGCTGGTCAAAAAAAACCCGGGCCGTGCCTTCGCCGCTTCTGCCGTAGGGCAGAAACCGCATGCCGAAAAGGACCGTGGCCCGGCTGTAGGCCGGAATCAGCGCCAGCAACAAGAAACGGTGGACGCCCAGTTCCCCGATGCCGGCCCACTTGGCCAGGAGGCAGCAGGCCACGGCCACCACGCCCATGGCGCCGGTGCGGCTGTCTTTCATGATGGCCAGGGCCTTTTCCCGGGTGCGGCCGCCGTACAGGCCATCCGCGGTGTCGGCCAGGCCGTCCAGGTGAAGGGCGCCGGTGATCACCGCCAGGAACACCACGTCCATGGCCGAGACCAGCGTCACCGGCCAGAGCCGCAGGCACGCGGCATCAAAACCGGCCAGCATCAGGCCGATGACCAGTCCGGCCGCCGGCGCGCAGGCGGCCAGCCGCCGGGGCTGGAAATCTCCGGCCGGCACCCGGAGAATGGTGAAAAACCGTATGGCTGAGAGGATGCCGGTCATGGCGCTTTCCCCTTGATGACAACCGGAATGCCGGACACCATCCAGACCACGGTGTCGGCCCGGGTCGCCATCCGCCGGTTCACCATGCCCATCAGGTCTCTAAACTCACGGGCCAGGCGGTTTTCCGGAACAACGCCGCACCCCACTTCATTGGTCACCAGAATGACGCCGCAGGTCGCCCTGTCCACGGCCGCCTCAAGCGCTTTCACGCGGGCCTCTATGGATTCGGCCGAACTGCCCGCCTCCATCATCAGGTTACTGGTCCACAGGGTCAGGCAGTCCACCAGCACCACCGAGGCGTCCGCTCCCACCCGATTTACTTCACTGGCGATATCCACCGGGCACTCCACCGTGGTAAAGCCTTCGCCCCGCTCCTTTTGATGACGGGCCACCCGGTCGCGCATCTCATCGTCTTCCGGAACGCAGGTGGCGATGAAAAACCGGTCTTTGCCGGCATATTGCCGGGCCAGCTCAAGGGCGTGACTGCTTTTGCCGCTTCGGCATCCGCCGGTGACCAGAATAATTTGCTTTTTCATGAAGATCTACTTCTCAATACCGGTCCTGGCGGTGACCCCCTGGAAATAATAATGTTTGACCGGCTTCATCTCCGTGACCAGGTCGGCTTTGGCGATCACTTCAGGCGGGGCGTCGCGGCCGGTAATCACCAGTTCAACGTTGTCCGGCCGCTGATCGATCAGGTCACACAGGTCCCGCGCGGAAAACAGGCCGCAGGAAACCGCCACATTGGCCTCCTCGGCAATGACCACGTCGTATTTCCCCGAGGCAAAGGCCTCCCGAAGACTGGCCAGGCCGGCGGCGGCCGCGGCCATCTCCTCGGCGGAAGGCCGGCCCTTGACAAACTGGCCGGTGCCGAACTGGCGCACCGTGATTTTACCGGCAAACGCCTCAAGGGCCTTGATCTCGCTGTAATCGCCGGACTTCAAAAACTGGCAGATATACACCCGAAGCCCTGCGCCGGCAGCCCGCAGGGCCAGCCCCAGGGCCGCCGTGGTCTTGCCCTTGCCGTCACCGGTGTAAACCTGAACATAACCTTTCATGAAAGCCTCTTTTCCCGTGAATCAGCACGCTCAGAATTGTTATCGACACCTACCATATATTTAGGACAATGCCAAGACAACCGGAAGAGAAGGAAAAATCAGGCAAAAGACAGAATGAGGATATGATTTTACTCGTACTCCTGCTCCTGATCGTAATCAGGGCAGGCATCAACGTCCCTGTGATTTTCGATTTCGATACCGATCCCGATAGCGATTTCGATTTGTATGGGGCAGCAGGAACACGGGTATGAGTACGATCAGGATCACGAGTAAGAGTAAGAGTAAGAGTAAGAAGCCGGGCTATACTATAACCGCGTCACATCGGGCATAGTGGTTTCCGGTCTGTTTGGCATGGTACATGGCCCGGTCGGCCTGGCGGACCAGGGCGTCGGGATCGGCGCCATCGTCGGGATAGATACTGATGCCGATGCTGGCCGACAGAAAATCGATGGTCCGGCCATTGACGGTGTATGGCGCGGAAACCCGGTCCAGCAGTTTTTCCGCAACGGTTTCCGTGTCGATCCAGGTGTCGCCGTTCAGGATCACGGTAAACTCGTCGCCGCCGTACCGGCACACGGCGTCGGTCTCCCGCAGGGCGGCCCGGAGTCTGCGGGCGACTTCCCTGAGCAGTTCGTCGCCGAAGCCGTGACCGAAGCGGTCATTGACCTCCTTGAACCGGTCCAGGTCCAGAAAAAGAACGGCCAGCCGCCGGCCAGCGCGCCGGGCCCGGCCCATCATGTCGGACAGGCACACGTCCAGCGCGTCCCGGTTGTAAAGCCCGGTAAGCGGATCATGGGAGGCCCGGTAAAGCAGATCATTTTCCCGTTCGCGCTTGGCGCCGACATCCCGCAGCACGCTGCGGAACCCCGTAATCCTGCTATTTTCACGGATAAAGGAGGTGGATGCTTCAACGGCAACGGTCTTTCCCCCGCCGCCCACCAGGTCCCAGTCAACAATCGGAATCGGCGTGTTTCGCTTTTCGGCCTTGCGATAAAGCTGAAACACCCGGTCCCGGGTTTCCCGGGTCATCAGGCCCCGGATGTTGCGCGCCCGCAGTTCTTCAGCCGAATAGCCGGTCAAAACCGTCATGGCCCGGTTGAAAAAAATAATGCGGCCCAGGGTGTCGGTTTCCACGTACCCTTCGTCGATCCCCTCCACAATGGAACGGTACCGCTCCTCCCGAATATCCAGCTCCTTTTCCAGCAGGCCGGAAAACGCCCGTTGATGGGTCCGCATACCCAGATATTGATTCAGGTATTCGACTTTGCTGCGGGGCAACTCCCGGAAACAGACGCTGCACCGGGCCATGGCAGGGACCGACGGCGCCAGGGTAGCGGCCAGCAGGTGATCGGACACCACTTTCCCGGGGACACGGGACAAAAGGAAAAGATCGGAATTGACAAAGATGTTCATCTCGCCGGTTCTGCCGGCATACTGGCCGGCCCCGGCGTATTTAAAACCCACGCCGCCCAGGCCGATATCCAGCAGCCGGCCGGTACGCATCCGCTCTCCCTCTTGAAAGCTGACCGCGCCATCCCGCAGCCGAAGCCGGGGGTAGCGTCTTCTTTCAACGCCCAATGCGATGGGTTCAAACATAAAAACCTCGTACAAACACCGTCCGCCAAAAGCAACGCGTCCTTTTCCCCGTTGCCCCGTTCAAATGTAAAAAAACTGAAATATTAAACCTGTCGATGGTTGTCAACCCCCTGGCTACTTTTTTATTCCGGACCTTCCCGGACAGTCCGGCTTGATTTTCAGGGGCGCGTGGTTATATTTGTTGCCATGAAAACATTAAACGAACAACTGCCCGATCCCAAAAAGATCGAAAAAGAGATCAGCGAGTTTCTGCATGAGAAGTACGGCAACGCCATCAAACTCGTGACGCCCATCATCACACCGGACGCCGACACCGACGGCATCGATGATGATACCGGGCCGGTGAAAAAAGAGGCCTTCCATTTCGACCTCAAACCCGAGGAAATGATCGCCTACCTGGACCAGTACATCATCCGGCAGGACCAGGCCAAAAAGGTGCTGGCCACCAAGATCTGCACCCACTTCAACCGGGTGCGGCAGCAGGCCGTGTGGAACAAGGCGAAAAACATGGTGGGCGGCATCAAGAACAACGTGCTGATGATCGGCCCCACCGGCGTGGGCAAAACCTACATGATCCGGCTGATCGCCAAGAAACTGGGCGTGCCTTTTGTAAAGGGCGACGCCACCAAGTTCAGTGAAACCGGCTACGTGGGCGGCGACGTGGAAGACCTGGTGCGGGACCTGGTGCGGGAGGCGGACAACGACATCGAACGGGCCCAGTACGGCATCATTTATATTGATGAAATCGACAAAATCGCCTCCAGCCGGGGCCTGATCGGGCCGGATGTTTCCCGGTCCGGTGTCCAGCGTGCCCTGCTGACCCTGATGGAAGACACCGACGTGGAGATGAAGGTGCCCCACGACCCGGTGTCCGTGATGCAGGAGGTGGAGCAGTTCCGCAAGACCGGCAAGCGGGAAAAGCGTACCGTCAACACCCGCAATATCCTGTTTATCATGAGCGGGGCCTTTACCGGCCTTCAGGAAATCATCGGCAGGCGGCTCTCCCGGCAGGCCATCGGGTTCGGCGCCAAAATCCAGGACTCCTCCGCTGATCCCTGGGAGATCATGCGGCACGTGCGGTCCGAGGACCTGACCGAATTCGGGTTCGAGACCGAGTTCGTGGGCCGGTTGCCGGTGCGGGCCGTGTTCGAGTCCCTCACCGAGGAGGACCTGTTCGCCATTCTCAAGAACCCCAGCAATCC
>JBMORB010000423.1:0-6242 GCA_049320925.1 Thermodesulfobacteriota bacterium
GTGGGGATAGGCCCTTCGCCCCCTTTCGATCATTTCGGAGGAGACATCCACGCCGCGGATATCGGTGTAGCCCATCCGGTAAAGCTGGTCGCAGATACGGCCGTATCCGCACCCCGCGTCCAGAATCCGGGCTGTTTCAGGCACCAGAAGGCGGAAGCGCGCTGCATCCAGTTCATGGGTAAACGATTTGTTCTTCGCCACCCGGTCCCAGTAGTCAATCTGCCGGTCAAGCGGGGTCATGGCTTTTTCTCTTTTTGGCCGGCGGCCCGTTTCAGACGAAAAAACAGGTATCGGCCCAGCATGGCTAAACATTCGGCGTCCAGATACGCTTCGGCCCGCCGTTCAAACAGCACCCGGCAGGCGGCCGGGAACTCATCGTCTTTATCATTAAACTGAAGCAGAAGCGGCACCCTGGGAAGAGCTGTAAACCGGGCCACCAGATCATAGGCCCCATCAGTCTCCTGGATTTCAGCCCCCAGGGTGTCACATGCCTTTTGCAGAGCGTCCTGACGGCCGGTAAAAAATCCGGCAATGGCCTTTTCCACTTCATTTTGAAAAAACACCGTCAGTGGACCAGCGTGTTTCAGGCCCCGGTAAGTAACCCATTCGCCGTCTTCGGGGTGTGACGCCGGACACAGGAGAAGATATTTGCAAAGCATCACGCACACGTCAAACCCGGGCCGAATCCCCCGAGCGTCGATAACGCCGGCACCGGTGACGCTGAAACGTTCGTCCAGCAGCGGGATCACGGTGCCTTGTGGCTCTGATTCAAGGCCGAGACGGGGGGCAAGCCCGTTCAGATCAAGCCGGTTGACTTGAGCCAGATAATCGGTGTAGGTTGTTTCGAAAATCGAACCGGGGTTTGACATTTTACCTGTCCTGTTGCATTGTACACAAACAAGAGAGCATCGGCGGCCGTTACGAACAGAGAGCACCGCCGACGGCCACACCGTGCGGGGCGATCATGCCCTGTCTCATCATCCGGAAAACACAATATTCATTGGGAGTTCTTAAAACGCCATCATGTTCGACGCCATCAAAAACGCGGCCCTGCGCATGGGCCGTTTCATAAGCCAGTACACCAGCCGCCCCCTGGGCGGCACCCACGACCATTTCTTTTCCTTTCTGCCGATAAAAAACGGCACACTGACCCGTGCCCTGGGCGACCTTCTTTTCTCGAAAACCGCCGTCAGCGACGCCAAGACCGCTCAAATCCAGGAGCTGGCAAAGACCGGTATCATTGTATATGTGTCCAAGCAGAAAAGTAAACTGGAGTTTCTGTTCTGCAACACCCAGTACGGCAGGCACAACCTGCCCGCCCCTGAACTTGCCATCGGTCAGAGAATCGTGCTGCTTCAGTCCGCCTCCCGCATCTTCAAGGCGGTTATGGCTCAGATCGACTATTTCCTTCAGACCCTCTCCTTTCTGACGCCTTATAAAACCGGATATTTCCAGAACGAGCTGGCACGTGGCCGAACCGCCTTCTTTTCACTGTTCGGCACCCGCACCTTTTACCCCAAGCTCATGCGGTCAGGCACCAACCCGGTGCAGGAACTCATCCACACCCAGAAATCCATTACCACCCCCATCATCATCGTGCCTGAAGTGCTCTTTTTTTCGAAACGGCCCCTGAAAACCAAGCCGGGCCTGCTGGACTTTTTCTTCGGCGGCCTGACCAAGCGGCCGGGCCGGCTGCGGCGTATCTTTACCCTGCTGTCCAACCCGAAAAGCACCTTCATGGAGTTCTGCGAGCCGGTCAACCTGAAATACTTCCTGGAAGACCCTGAAAACATCAACATGCGCGAGGAGTACCAGGCCCTGGCCCTGCGGCGGCTACTGATCTTGCGCATCAACCAGCTGCGGCAGCGGGTCACCGGGCCGGTGTTAAAATCACGGGAAGAAATCAAAGAATCCATCATGGGCAGCCGCCGCCTCCAGTCCTTTGTGGAAGCCATGGCCGCCGAAACGGGCCAGCCCGTCCGGCAGGTGAGCCGGGAGGCCTATGAATTTCTGGATGAAATCGCCGCCAATTACAGCATGAACTGGATCATGACCTACGACATGGTGCTGACCTGGATGCTCAAGCATATTTTTGACGGCATGGCCATTGATCATGAGAACCTGAACCGGCTCAAGCAGGTCTCGGAAAAGGCCCCCATGATTTTCGTGCCCACCCACAAGAGCCACCTGGACTACCTGGTCCTGTCCTATGTACTTTACTATAACCAGATCGCCTGCCCTCACATCGCGGCCGGCAAAAACCTTTCCTTCTGGCCCCTGGGGCCCATTTTCCGGGGCGGCGGCGCCTTTTTCATGCGGCGCACCTTCAAAGGCCAGAAACTCTACTCCAAGGTGTTTTTCGAATACATTTACAAAATTCTGCAGGAAGGATTTAATATCGAATTTTTCCTCGAGGGCGGCCGCAGCCGGACCGGCAAGATGCTTTCCCCCAAGACCGGGCTGCTTTCCATTATTCTGGACGCATACGCCCAGGGCGCCTGTAACGACCTGATCTTCGTGCCGGTCAACATCGGGTACGACCGGATCATCGAGGAGGCATCCTACATCAGTGAAAGCAAGGGGGGCGAAAAAAAGGCGGAAAACCTTCCCCAGCTGATCAGCGCCAGGAAATCCCTGAAAACCCGGTATGGCAAGGTCTACGTGAATTTCAACGAGCCGCTTTCCATCCGGGACTATCTGGCCCGGACCGGCACCGATCTTTCAGCCCTTGACGGGGACACCCGCCGCGAATTTATCGACACGCTTTCCATCACTCTGACAAAACGGATCGACAACGTCACCACCGTCACCCCTTACGGCATTGTCTCCTGCGCCATTCTCACCTGTCCCCGGAAGCGCTTTACATCGGACTATCTGATGTCCATTATTGAGACCTATCTTTCCTGCCTGCGGAGTCAGAACGTCAAACTGGCCGACACCATCACGTCCAACCATGCCTATGCGTTCAACAACGCCATCGAATCCTTTGTCAGCCGGAAGCTGATTGAACACTTTGAAATCGACAGCGACAAGGAAAACCCCCTGTTTGTCATCAACGAAGACAAGCGTCCCACCATGGAGTATTACAAGAACACCTGCATCTGCTTCTTTGTCCCGGTGGCCTTTACCGCCCTTGCCATTCTCGAACTCGACGCGTTCCGCTTCAAGGCGGCTGACATCAGAAAAACCTTCGCGTTTCTCAGGGAGTTCTTCTGGAACGAGTTTATACTGAGCAACGAAACACCTGATGAGACATTTATTCGGGACAGCATCGGGGCTTTTTGCGGGGAGCACATGATGTCCCCACGGGAAGGCGAACCCGACACCTATGACCTGACGCCGGAAGGTCTGAAAAAACTCAAGCTCTTTGCCGCGTTCCTGGCCCCCTACTTTGAATCCTACCTGGTGGTGCTGGACTATCTGCGGCTAAGAGAGGCCCCAAAGGGAGAAGACGGGGTCCCGGATGAAAAAGAAGAAATCAAGCAAATGCTGGCTCACGGCAAAAAAATGTTTAAAAACAGTGAAATCGAACGGCTTGAAGCGGTATCGAAACTGACGCTCCAGAACGCCTACCAGTTTTTCATGGATCAGGAAATCATCACGGGTGAAGATAAAACCAAGGCCGATTTTTACGAAGACAGGATTCACACCTATCTGATGCTGATCGCATGACACCGACCGATACCAAGTGGCGCGCGCTGGTGCTTGCCGCCGGCTTCGGCACACGGCTGCTGCCCCACACCCGGCACACTCCCAAGCCCCTTTTTACCATTGACAACCAGCCCCTGCTGGACATCGTGATTGACCGGCTGGCAGCGGCCGGATGCGGTGGCGCCATTGTCAACACCCACCACCTGCACGAAAAAATCCAAGCCTTTCTCGCCGGGCAGTCATACTCCATCCCGGTGCAGACCCGGTATGAACCGGAGATCCTGGGCACCGGCGGGGCCATTGCCAACTGCGCCGACTTTCTCGGGAACCGGCCCTTTGTGGTGATCAACAGTGATATCTACACAGACATTGACCCGTCGGATGTCTACCGGTTCCACTCCGCGCATGACGCGCCTGTAACCCTGGTGCTCCACGACTGCGACCGTTTCAACTCGGTACGGGTAGACCGAGACGGCCGCATCACCGGGTTCGGCCGGGACAAGTCGCCGGCGGGTCCCGGCATGCGGAAACTGGCTTTTACCGGCATTCATGTCATGGACCCGCTGATTTTCAAAAGGCTTCCGCCGGCGGGCCGGTTTGCGGATATCATCGAGGTATATGAACAGATGATCGCCGGGGGCATCCCCATTCAGGCCATGGTTGTGAACGGGCATGCATGGAACGACATCGGCACCCCGGAAGACTATGCGCGGACGGCTTTTGAACAGACCCTGCGGACGGCCATGGAACGGGCCTTTGGCGAACCGGCCGCTTTTCGGCTGGAAGCCCTTGCGCCGGACGGCTCAGACGCGAAATGGTACCGGATTGTTTCAGACCGGGGAACCCTGGTGGCTTTTGACCGGGGCATCGGCACTGCCGGCCTGCCAACGGAGACCAAGTCCTATGCCGCCATCGGCGCCCATCTTTTGAGCCGGGGCGTCCGTGTCCCCCGGATTCACAATGCCGACCCTTTTGCCGGGCTTGTGGTAATGGAGGATCTGGGAAACATCAACCTTCAGGATATTGTCACCCGCCTGACGACTCCGGAGGCGGTCGAGGCCGCCTACCAGCCGGTGATCAGGAATCTGGCGATCTTTGCCATCAGGGGCGCCGAAGGGTTTGACCCGGCCTGGACCTGCCAGACACCGGAATATGACAAAGCCCTTATTCTTGAAAAAGAGTGTCGCTACTTTACCCGGTCATTTGCTGCCGACTACCTGGGCCTTGAAGATTGCTTTGAAAAATTTTCGGATGAATTTGAGTCACTTGCGGATATAACCGTAAAGTTTGGAATCAGGTCTGTAATTCACAGGGACATGCAGTCCCGCAATATCATGGTCAAGGATGGGGCCCCCTGTTTTATCGACTTTCAGGGCGCGCGTATCGGGCCTGTCCAGTATGATCTGGCTTCCCTGCTTATCGACCCCTATGTCTCCCTGCCCCGGGCGGTCCAGGACCGGCTGCTGCGTCAGTACATCGAGCGGCTCGAACAGTTCCGCCCTTATGACGCGACCGTTTTTCTGAAAGGTTATACCTGCTGTGCCGTTACCCGGAACCTCCAGATGCTGGGCGCTTTCGGTTTTCTGACGCGCCAAAAAGGAAAACAGCAGTTTACCCGGTATATCCCAGGGGCCGCTGCCATGCTGCCCTTTCACATTCAACAGCTTGAACAGGCTACCGGCAAACCGTTTCCCGGGCTGCTGAACCTGGCCCGGCAGGTGGCCGACCGGGTAGCAGGGCCGTAGGGCGCACTTCTTTTGGTACTTTTCCTGGCGGCAGGAAACGTATACGGATAAAAAGAGAGGGAGATAATTTTTTAAGAAAACTGCCGCATACAAAATTCGATTTCGATAGCGATCCCGATTTCGATTTGGATGCCGGGGGACGCAAAAACCTGATGGAAAAACAAACAGGGAGGAAAAAATGCGCAACAACGACACTCACATGAAGCTCTTTGGCTACATCCTCTGGCTGTTCGGATTTACCGGGTCCCACCGGTTTTATTACGGAAAACCCGTCACCGGGGCCATCTGGTTTTTTACCTTTGGTCTTTTTCTGATCGGCTGGATCATCGACCTGTTTCTGATCCCCTCCATGGACCGCCAGGCCGACCTGCGATTTACCGCCGGCAGGATCGATTACAACCTGGCCTGGATCCTGCTCACCTTTCTGGGCGTTTTCGGGGTGCACCGCATGTACATGGGCAAATGGATCACCGGCATTATCTACCTGTTTACGGGCGGTCTGTTTTTAATCGGGTATCTTTATGATTTCTGCACGTTAAATAAGCAGATCACCATGATCAACCGGTCCCCGGCATGACGCTGCCGTTCAAAAACTCCATGTGTTCTGTGTGCCGCTGTGGCTGGCAGTCTTTCAGGCTGTAAATGACTTACAGGCACAACATAAAAAGCCGCCGGGTTCGACAAGCCCGGCGGCTTTTTTTATGGACATCACATTTTATGAAAGTTCTTAAAACAGATCGGCAAGACCTCCCGCCGTCATGATAAAGCAGCCGCCACCGCCGCCGCCGGCCGCGCCGACCGGCGCGGGAGACGCGGCATCCGTAACAGCCGGGCCGGACGGATCGA
>JBMORB010000424.1:0-6194 GCA_049320925.1 Thermodesulfobacteriota bacterium
AGGAGACGGTTTCAAAAGGTCGATCAGGGCGATATCGACCTTGAGTTTGCTGGCGATTTCATGCAATTCGCCGACTTTGTCCGTGGTGAGAATTTCAAAATCCGTGGTATGTTCAGTAAGAAGGCTTGATATGATATTCAGCGTGATGGTGTCAATGCTGACGGCAAGAAGCTTTTTCATTCACCCCTCTTTTGTGGCGGTCGGTGTATGGAATAGTGACGGCTGAATTTTTAATTTTTTCTTTTTATCATAATTGGTAAAAAAATCAAAGACAAATTCATCCGTCGGGCTGGCGGTGAAGCCCTTTGCCCCGGATGTACCCACCGATATGTCGCGTGTCGATCCGGCATCGGCCTGGTCCATGCCAGGGAAATCATGCGATTTCAGGCTGTGTGCGATGCAGGGCAATGAATTGCCTTGCGTGGTCAATCGGTGGAGTGATAGACATTCAGTCATGGCAGGCTATAATACAGCTATTGGGGAGAAATGATGGATAAACTGGTAGACGCACACGGCAGGATCGATTTCGGCGTGATCACCGAACCTGTGGGCTGTGTCAATTACATGGATTATGCGCTGAAGACTTCCATGGGCCGGCCCCGGTCGGCGCTGGCAAAAAAACTGCTGTTCAAACAGTTTTACTTTGTCGGCATCGATTCACCGGAAACCTCCGTCGGCCTGGCCGTGGTGGATCTCAGGTATGCGGCCAACGCCTTTTTTTATGTGTATGACAAGGCGGACCGGACACTGGTTGAGACCAGCCGGACCACGTTGCCGGGTCTCGCCCGGATCGCACCCGATCCGGAGACCGGAACGGCGGTTTTCAGGTCGAAACGCCTCTCCATTTCCATCGGGCCGGAGCGGGTTTCCGCCACAAGCCCGGCGGCCCGGGTCGATGCGGACCTGCTTCGCCGGGAGACGTCGTCTCTCAGGATCTGCACGCGGACAGGATTCCGGGGGTGGACCTATACTCAGAAAACCGCGCCCATCCCGGTGTCGGGCCGTCTTCGCGTCAACGGCCGTGATTATCCGCTCTTGCCGGACACCGCCATGGCCATCACCGACTGGACCGCCGGCTACCTGCGGCGTCACACCTTCTGGAACTGGGCCGCCGTCGCGACCGTGCTGCCCGATGGCAGGCGCTTTGGCATGAACCTCTCCTGCGGCGTCAACGAGACCGAGGCAACGGAAAACGTGCTGTGGGTGGACGGTGTCCAGACGAAGGTAAATCACGTGAAATTTGGATATAACGATGAAGAAAAGGATTTGCCATGGCGGGTAACTTCGGAGGATGGCAAGGTCAACCTGTCGTTTCAGCCTTTTTCATCCCGGTCTGAGCATCTGAACGCCCTGATCGTGGCATCGCGGTTTATCCAGTTCATCGGTGCTTTCTCCGGATATGTGAAAGATGATCGTCTGGGCAGAATCGAACTTGCCGGTTGTCCCGGCTGGACCGAGGAACATTACGCCAAATGGTAACCTGCTCCAGATAACGAAAGGAATTTAAACGGGATGAAACAACGCAAAGGAGAGGAAGTACAGCGGCTGCTGGTGTTTCAGCAGCGGGGCAGGGCGGAAACCAAAATCGCGGGTATCCAGGAATACGGTCTGGAACAGTTCCATGTGGATGTGGTCCCGATCCGGGACCGACTGCCCGCCGTCATCGAGGATTCAAAAGAATTTCTGCCCGAAACCCTGGACACGGATCTGGTGCTTGACTACCTGGTCCACCCCGACCTTTCCTGCGATCTTGCCGACATGTGCCGGCGCCACAAGATCCCCATCGTCGCTTCAGGGAAGAAGTACAAGAATAAATGGGTTCATACCCCCCCCATCTGCTGCGCGCTTCCTCGCCAGGCCGATGTGGGAGCTTATGGCGATCGGTTTGGTTATCCTGAGTTTGTGGTGACCCTGTCCGGGAACAGAATCAAAGATGTTCGCGTGGTACGGGGCGCGCCGTGTGGCGCTTCATGGAAGGCGGCGGAGAAGATGCGCGGACTGGATATAGAAGATGCGCTTGTTCGTATCGGCCTTGAGACCCAGTTTTTCTGTTCCGCGGATCCCGCCGGGTGGGACCCATTATGGGGAAAGAGTCCGGTCCACCTGGCGGCGGATATCCACGCCCACGCATTTTTACAGGCTGTGGAACGAAAACGGAGAGGGAAAGGATAAGAGGCGCCGCTTATTCCGGTTTTCTCCGCTTTGTTTTCATGAACAGGCTGATGTATCGGTTTAGAATTTTCTGCCCCGCCTCGTCCACGGCGAAAAACTCCACCCCGGTGTGGTAGCACGATTCTCCCTTGCTGTGCGTATGGGCCACCTTGCCGCTGATGTAGACAAATTCTCCGTCCAGCACGATGGTCATGGCGACTTTCTGGTTTTTCTTTATCGGGAAGGGGGTTTCCAGCAGAACGCCGCCCTGCGAGATGTTCAGTGTCTTGCCCTTGCCTTCACTGGCCAGCACGTTATCACTGTACACGCACACCTCAGAGGGAGCGACAGCGTCAAAACGGATGTGTTGGCGTTTTTCAGTGATGGCCATGATATCACCCGGGTGAAGACATGAAAAAGCAGGCACGCACAGCCCGTTGCCGGCGTACCGTCGGGGTGCTTTATCCCGAATCGAACCGATACTCCCGCCTCTAAAACTGTGTAAATCATAGCAGAATGCCGATGCGCTTGCAATTGTTTTGAACAGGGCAGGCAGGTCCCGGCTTTTTACGGTGCGACGGTCCAACGCGGAACCGCGGACCGGCGTAAAAAACGGCGAAAATGAGCGTTCGGGCGGGATATCGGGCCGCTAAACCCGAGGGGGGGCTGTTTATCGGGTTCCGCGATTTATTGACGCATCCCGCGGGGCTGTGGTAGCATACCCGGCAAAAATTAAATTTTTAATAATTTTCAATAAGATAAGGAGGATCGGCATGTCTCGGAAAATCGTGGTGGTCGGCGGCGTGGCACTGGGATCAAAGGCCGCATGCAGGGCAAAACGGATGGACCCGAAAGCGGAGGTGTATCTGGTCGACAAGGATGAATATATCTCTTACGGCGGGTGCGGCATACCGTTTTATATTTCCGGGGATGTCAGCGATGTTTCCGAACTCCGTTCCACCAGCTTTCACATGCTGCGAGACGAGCGGTTTTTTCTGAAAGACAAGGGCGTGGTGGCCCTGACCGGCACCGAGGCGGTGAGCATCGACCGCAAGGCAAAACAGGTCCGTATCCGACGAAAAGACGGCACCTCCGATACCCTTGCCTATGACAAGCTGGTGCTGGCCACCGGCACCACCCCGCGGCAGCTGCCGCTGCCCGGCCGGGACCTGGAAAACGTTTTCACCGTGGCCAATCTTCATGACGCCATGGCCATCAAACAGAAGGTGACAGAGGGGAGTGTTGAAAAAGCGGTTGTCGTGGGCGCGGGATTTATCGGTCTCGAGATGGCCGAGGCCCTGGCCGACATGTGGGAAATCGACACTACCATCGTGGAGGTGTTCGATCAGATCATGCCGGGATTTGTAAGCCCCGGGCTGGCCGCCATGGCCCGCACCGCCATTGAGAAAAAGGGCGTTAAAATTTACACCTCGGAAAAAGTGGAGGCCATTATCGGTGACGGCACCGTGTCGGCGGTGAAAACAGACAAACGGACCCTGGAGGCGGACATGGTGATCATGGCCGTGGGCGTGGTGCCTAACACATCGCTGGCAAAGGAGGCCGGTCTTGAGGTCACGCCCCAGGGGTGGATCAAGGTCAACGACCGCATGCAGACCTCAGATCCGGACATCTATTCGGGCGGTGACTGCGCGGCGGTGAAAAACCTCGTGACCGGCGAGCTGGGTTATTTTCCCCTGGGCTCCATGGCCAACCGGCAGGGCCGGGTGATCGGAACCAACGTGGCCGGCGGGGAGGCCCGGTTTGACGGCGCGGTGGGCAGTTTCGTGGTAAAGATTTTCGACAACGCCCTGGCCGGCGCCGGACTGACCGCGGGCAAGGCCGTTGCCGCCGGTTTTGACGCCGTGGGCATTCAGGTGGCCCAGTTTGACCGGGCCCATTTCTACCCTGAAAAAGAGATCGTTTTTCTGGAGCTGGTGGTGGACCGAAAAACCCGGCGGGTCATTGGCATTCAGGGCTTCGGCGGGAAAGACAGCGGCATGGTGGCCCGCGTCAACGCGGTGGCGCCCCTGTTAAAATATAAGCCGGGCGTGGAAGAGATCAGCAACCTGGAGCTGGCCTATTCGCCGCCCTTTGCCTCGGCCATGGATATCATCAACGCCCTGGGCAACGCGGCTTCCAACTATCTGGACGGCCGGTACCGGCCCATGACCATGGAGGAATTCCGGGCCTGCTGGCAGGACCGGTCCTGCGGGAACACCTTTTTTCTGGATTGCCGGGCCAACGCCGACGCCCAGCCCTTCGCCGACAGATACCCTGACCTCTGGAAAAGCATTCCCCATGACCAGCTTCGGGACCGCATGAACGAGGTGCCGAAGGACAAGAAACTGGTGCTGATCTGCAACACCGGGGTGCGCTCCTATGAGGCCCAGCTGAACCTGGATGACCGGGGGATCATCGACAATGTCAGTGTGGGCGCCGGCATGGCCGGGCTCAAGGCATGGGGCATTGATTTCGATCTGGATGAATAAACGCGGTATAAACATAGACACCAAGGAGGCGGCGATGCGGCTTACCACCCCTCGAGTTCCGCCGGCGACGCCGGAGGAGATGGAAGAAGATGCAAGGGCACTGCTGGGAGTGCTTTCCTCAAAGTCGGGCCGGGTGGACAATATTTTTGCCACCCTGGCCCGCCATCCGGTTTTTTTGAAAAACTTTCTGGTCTTCGGCAGCCATGTGCTGATGACCAACACGCTGCCGCCCCGGGAACGGGAGATCCTGATCCTGCGCATCGGGTGGCTGTGCCAGGCCGAGTACGAATGGGGACAGCACGTGGAGATCGGAAAACGCAGCGGCCTGTCCGACGAAGAGATCGCGCGGATTACCGCCGGGGCCGATGCCCCGGGGTGGAGCGAGCTCGAGGCCGCGCTGATCCGGGCCACGGATCAACTTCACGGGGACGCCTTCATTGAGGACGGCACGTGGGCGATTCTCAGCCGTTACTACAACACCCGGCAGCTCATTGATCTGGTTTTTACCGTGGGCCAGTACAACATGGTTTCCATGGCCTTAAACACATTCGGCGTGCAGCTGGATAAAAGGCTGTCCGGGTTTCCCGGAGAACCTCGATCCTCATAGCCGGGATCATGAAAAACAATATTGGCAGCAAAGGCGTGGATGAATCTTTTCACCAGCAACCGCATGGAGATTCTTTCCCGTGCGCTGTGCGACACTCTGACGCGACAGCCACTGGCCTCTCCGTTTGACCGGGAAGTCATCGTGGTTCAGAGCACGGGCATGCGCCGGTGGCTCTCCATGGAAATTGCCCGCCACACCGGGGTTTGCGCCCATGTCCGGTTCGAATTTCCCAACGTGTTCTTGACCGACATGCTCCGGCGGGCCTTTCCCGACAGCCCCCCGTCCTCATCCGGCGGAATGGATGTCATGACCTGGGCCATTGCCGGCGTGCTGGCCGATCGCCGGCCCCATCCCGAATTGTCGCCCCTTGCCGGCTACCTGAAAGACGGAGTCGAGCTCAAGCGGTACCAGCTGGCGGCCCGGATCGCCGACACCTTTGATCAGTACACGGTGTTCCGGCCCGACATGTTGCTGCGATGGGAAAACGGGCCCCTTCCCGAAGAAAAGGACCAGCGGTGGCAGGCCTGGCTGTGGAGAACCCTGGCCGCCGGGGAAAAGGCCGGGCACCGGGCCGGTCTCTGGAAGTCCTTTCTCGGAGCGGTTGAAAGCGGCCGGCTTTGCGCCGCGGATTTTCCTGCCAGGGTTTCCGTTTTTGGCATTTCAACCCTGCCCGGGTTTCACATGCAGGTTCTGGCGGCCCTGTCAGAGCTGATCGATATCCGGCTGTTCGTATTAAACCCCTGCCGGGAATACTGGGGCGATATTCTGTCCGGTTTCGAATTGAAGCGGGAGGAGGCCCGGGCCGACAGGCTCCACATCGACCGGGAGGATCGCCACCTGGAACCGGGCAACAGCCTGCTGGCCTCCATGGGTATGGTGGCCAGGGATTTTTTTTCAATTCTCAGCGGAACGGAACATCAGGAACGGTCCAGTTTTGAGGCTTCGCC
>JBMORB010000425.1:0-6186 GCA_049320925.1 Thermodesulfobacteriota bacterium
ACTATAAACGACGAGCGTTTTTCCGCCGGCGCCCATGACCGGCTGTTTTTCGTCACCCTTCGCATGGATGGCACCGTTATCGGCAACGGCGTTGAAAAAACGATTCATGGGCGGATGACAATCAACGGCCGGCACAACTATCAGTGGCACGCCGTCCGGCTTCACTGAAGCGCCGCCTTTCAGCCGGGTATTCGAGATGATATGGGAAGAGAGCCAGCTTGTTTGCGTCACCGCCTGCGGCATGTGCGGGTCTTCGGACCTGCGGTCAAAGGGTATCCGGGCTGACGGTCTTCCCCTGGCCGAGTGCGGCGGCTGCGGGTTTGTGTTTCTGGAGAAAAGGCCCTGCCCCGAGGCAATGGCCGCCTATTATGACCGGACCTATTTTCAGAACAGCGATACCTATCAGGACTACTTCAGCTACGCCCGGGCCGTGGCACAGCTGGGGTATTGCCCCCGGCTGCACCGGCTGGCGCCGTTCATCCCCGATTGGCGGTCAAAGCGGGTCCTTGAAATCGGGTGCGCCGCCGGCAGCACGCTGGCCCTGATTCAACGACAGGGAGGGATAGTCGAGGGGATTGAACTTTCAAAAACCGCCGCTGCCGTCGCAAGGGACTGTTTCGGCCTGACGGTGTTCAACGGCCCTTTCGAGGTGGCGGTCCTGCCTTCCGGCACCTGTGACGTCGTGCTGATGTTCGATGTGCTTGAACACCTGGCCGAACCCGGTCTGGCCATTGATCGAGTTGCTTCGGTTTTAAGGGACGGCGGGATTTTGGCGCTCACGGTGCCCAATTTCGACCGTTACGCCGCCGAAGGGGACGGCTGGCCCGGCATCGGGTCATGGTTCGAGCATGTCAATTATTTTAAAAGCGACGTGCTTTGCCGGCACCTGGCCGACCGCGGACTTGTGGTCCTGGAACATCACACCTACACGGCAGGCCTGGACCGGAAGGGGCGGCCCGAGTCCCGGGCCCTTCGCGCCTTTAAAAACCGGTTAAAACAGCGGCTGCCCGATTTTGTTTTCCGCGCGGTCCGCCGGGTGAAGTTCATGATAAAGGGCCCCCCTTATCTGGACGTCAGGCAGGACCAAAGCGGCATGGACCTGTTTGTGCTCGCGCGGAAGCAGGCTAAAAATTTTCCCATCGCATATCCATGAATACTGTTGTCCCAAAACGGTTTTAACCATGGCGGCACATCTTGATTTGTTTATTCAGGTCGAAATCGCTATCGCTATCGGGATCGGTATCGAAATCGAATTATTTTTACGGCAGTGCCCTTAACGCGTATCTTCCTTATCCTGCTTATCCAGGTTCTTTTCCTGCCGCCAGGAAAAGCACCAAAAGAAGCGCGCCTCGCGGCCTGGCCTTCGGCTACCCTCGCGCAAACGCTTTTCCAGCCGCGGCCAGGAACTCGCCCGCCCGTGGCGGGCTCAAACAGCCTGCCCGCTTGTTCCCGAAAAAATCGTTTGCGATCGGCTGCGCCGCAAAGGGCGTGACATGTCCTTGATGTCCCGGCGGGGATTACAGGAAAAGTAACTTTCTCTTCTGAAAGCGGGGAAAATTCAGGCTACCAGAAACCGACCGTTAACCCTTGTCGCCCATGTCCTCAAGGTTGGAGATGAGCACCTCCCGGGGCTTGACGCCGTCCGACGGGCCCACCACGCCCTGCTGTTCCATGATCTCGATGATGCGGGCGGCCCGGTTGTAGCCGATGCGAAGGTGTCGCTGAATCATGGAGATGGAGGCCTGGCGGGTCCGGGCCACCAGGGCCACGGCCTCGTCGTACCGCTCGTCAAACTCCACGTCCCCGGCTTCCTCTTCGGATGCGGGGGCCGACAGGGTGACGCTTTCGTCAAACTCCGGTTCTTTTTGCTTCTTGAGGAACTCGATGATGCGGGCGACCTCCTCCTCGGAGATAAACGCGCCGTGAATGCGCTGGAGCTTGCCGGTGCCCGGCGGCAGGTAGAGCATGTCTCCGCTGCCCAGCAGGCTCTCCGCGCCGTTGGCGTCCAGAATGGTCCGCGAGTCGATCTTGGATGACACCTGGAAGGAGATGCGGGTGGGGAAGTTGGCCTTGATGACGCCGGTGATCACGTTCACCGAGGGCCGCTGGGTGGCCAGGATCAGGTGAATGCCCGCGGCCCGGGCCATCTGGGCCAGCCTTGCCAGGGCGGTTTCCACGTCACGGGAGGCCACGGCCATGAGGTCGGCGAACTCGTCAATGATGATGACGATGTAGGGAAGTTTTTTGTTTTCCGGCCCGGCCGGCTCTTTTTCCATCTTCTTGTTGAACTGGGCGATGTTGCGCACCTGCTTGAGGGCCAGTTTCTCGTACCGTTCCTCCATTTCCCGCACGGCCCAGTTGAGGGCGTTGGTTGCCTTTTTCATGTTGGTGACCACCGGCGTGATCAGGTGGGGAATGCCGTCATACAGGGAAAGCTCGATGCGCTTGGGATCGATCATCAACAGCTTGACCTCGTCGGGCGTGGCCTTGTAGAGGAGGCTGCAGATCATGGTGTTCAGCGCCACGCTCTTGCCCGACCCGGTGGATCCGGCCACCAGCAGGTGGGGCATCTTGTCCATTTCAACGGCCACCGGCTCGCCCACGATGTCCTTGCCCAGGCACAGGGTGAGTTTGGATTTTGATTTTTCAAAGGCCTGGGAAACGATGATCTCCTTGATGCGCACCATCTCCCGCTCCGCGTTGGGAATTTCAATGCCGATGGCCGACTTGCCGGGGATAGGGGCTACGATGCGGATGGAAATGGCCCTCAGGGTCAGGGCCAGGTCGTCGGACAGATTGACGATCTTGTTGATTTTCACGCCCGGCGCGGGCCGATACTCGAAGGTGGTGACCACCGGGCCCGGCGATATTTCCGTCACCTCGCCGCTGATGCCGAAATCCTCGAGCTTTTTCTCCAGCAGCCGGGCCTGCATGTGCAGGCTGCCGTCGTCCAGGGAGGCGGGCCGCTTGTCCGGATCGGTGAGAAACTTGACCGAAGGCAGTTCAAAGGGTCCCGACGGGCTCATGAAGTCAAACTCTTTTTGCTTGGGAACGGGCGCGGGCACCACCACCGGCGGCGCCGGGGTCTTGATGACGATCTCCCGCTCCGGTTTCTGGGCCTGTTTTTTCTGAATTTCAACCCGTTTTTCGGCTTTGATTTTTCGTTCCCGGCGGATGATGTAGCGGGTGTGAAGATAGTCGTAGATACGGCGGCCCAGGGTGTAACATTTCTGGCCGAACCGCACCGGCGAAAAACCGGTGGCGATGATCAGGCCTGTCAAAAACAGCAGAAAGGCGATAAACCCGCCCCCGGCCGGGCCGGCATAGCCCACCAGCAGGTCTTTTAATGGTTCACCGGTGATGCCGCCGGCGGGGAACCGGCCGGCCGGATCGGGCCCGGCGGCCTGGCGGAAGGCGAACAGGCAGCCGGTGGCCACGATCAGCACCAGGCCGCCCAGAACAATGGGCAGAATGGTTTTTGCCGGCTTGCCGGTCAGCACCCGGATGCCGGCCAGCAGCAGAAGAAAGGGTACCCAGAAGGCGCCCATGCCAAAACCGGACAGCAGAAAGCCCGCGGTGTAGGCGCCCAGAACACCAAAGAAGTTGTGAATCTCCCCCGGTCCCCTGGCATGGTTGATGGAGGGATCCGCCGGGCTGTAGCTCAGCAGGCTGACCGCGGTCAGCGCCACCAGAAACAGGATCAGAATACCCCCGAGTTCTTTTTTCATAAGACGCTTTATTCCATGAAAGAAGATGGATTTTGTCGCATCATACCTCGAGTATCACCGGAATGACAACCGGCCGCCGCTTGATGGTGAATTTAAAATACTGCCGCAGCGCGCTTCGCATCTGGGTCTCGATCACCGCCAGCCGGTCGGGCGTGTCCGGCCTGACTTCTTCCAGAATTTCAAGGATCACGCACTGGGCGTCTTCCAGGATATGGCCCTTCAGGCTCTGGAACACGAATCCCCTGGAGATCAGTTCCGGGCCGTAGATCACCACGCCGGTTTCCTCGTCAAACACCAGGGTCACCACCACGATGCCGTCCTCGGCCAGCTCTTTTCTTTCCCGCAGCACACTGCTGCCCACGTCGCCCACGCCCTTGCCGTCCACCAGGACCCGGCCGGTGGCCACGTAGCGGTCGGCCCGGGCCCCTTGCTCGTCAAATTCAATTACCAGACCGTTGTCCGGCAGAATGATGTTTTCCCCGGGAATGCCGGCCTGCCGGGCCAGGCGGGCGTGGTGGACAAGGTGGCGCCGCTCGCCGTGAACCGGTATAAAGTACCGGGGCTGGGTCATCTGCATCATTTCCACCAGTTCCTCCCGGAAGGCATGGCCGGACACGTGAATGTCGGATATTTTTTCATACACCACGTCCGCGCCCTGCTCGTAGAACCGGTTGATGATGGAGGTGATGGCCCGCTCGTTGCCGGGAATGAACTTGGAAGACAGGATGATGGTGTCCCCCGGCCGGGTCTTGATCATCTTGTTGTTTCCCGTGGCCATGCGGGCCAGCGACGACATGGGCTCGCCCTGGCTGCCGGTGGTGATCACCACCACCTCGTCGTCGGGAATGTCGTCAAGCTGGCGGATGTCGGCCTCAATGGCCTTGGGAATCTTCAGGTAACCCAGATCCCTGGCCACCTGGGTGCTCATTTCGATGCTGCGGCCGTCAAAGATCACCTTCCGGCTGGTTTTTTCGGCAATGTTGATGATCTGCTGAATGCGCACGATGTTGGAGGCGAACAAGGCCACGATGGCCCGGCCCGGGCTTCTGGCAATGATGGTCTCCAGCGTGGCCCCCACCATCATGTCCGAAATGGTGCGGCCTTCTTTTTCCACGTTGGTGGAGTCGGACAGCAGGGCCAGGACGCCCTGGCCGCCGTACCAGACAAATTTGTCCACGTCGGTGTTCATCCAGGAAAAGGCGCTCTGGCTGAGCTTGAAGTCTCCGGTATGCACCACGGTGCCCACCGGCGTCTGGATGGCGATGCCCACCCCATCCACCACGCTGTGGTTGACCCGGATAAAGTCCAGTTCAAAGGGGCCGATGCGGAGTATCTCGTCCAGGGAGATGGCGTGAAGCCGGGCGCTGGCCAGCAGGCCCAGTTCGTCGAGTTTGTGCTTGACCATTTCAAGGGTAAATGGCGTTCCGAAGATCGGCACGTTCATGTCCTTGAGAAGATAAGGAATGGCGCCGATGTGGTCTTCGTGGCCGTGGGTCAGCACCACGGCGGCGAAATTCTTTCCTTTTTCCCGAAGGTAATCCATGTCCGGAAGCACGATATCCACTCCCAGCATGTAACCTTCGGGAAACATCAGGCCCGCGTCCACCACAAAGGCGGTGTCGCCGTATTCGAACACCGTCATGTTCAGGCCGATTTCCCGGGTTCCGCCCAGGGGTACGATTTTCAGCATCCGGACAGCTCCTTTGCGGCGGTTTGCGTCAGGTGATGATGCCCAGCCGTTCAAAGATGGAATCGATATGGGTCATCAGCCACTCCCGCTGGCCGGCCGTGGCATAGGCCATGCAGTCACAGCGTACGGTGTTGGGGGTGCGCACCAGCAGCTCGCAGGAAATACGGGTTTCCTCCAGATCCACCACAAAGCAGTGGGGCCGGCAATCGGCGTGACGCCGCTGGTTTTCGGAAAGCAACTCCAGGGGAACCGGTATCCAGTAAATGCCCTCCATGGCGGAGGGGCCGACGGTTTCGTCCAGGAAAGATCGGATTTTTTCGTATTCTCCGGGCCTTAACTCGTCGATCACATATTGTTTCATGGGTTTTGTAGTAACATAGATTGTGATATAGTGCAATCCTTTAGGGCGGCTATTTCATGAAATATGCGGGGTCATTGTTGCCCGAAACCAAATTTTTAAAAAGGATCTTGAGTCTGTTATCATCTGAATTTATGAATTTCGGAAATAAAACTCACAACAAGGTCCCTGCGGGGCGCGCTTCTTCTGGTACTTTTCTTGGCGACAAGAAAAGTACACGGATAAAAGAAAGAGAGAGAAAAATTTTTTTAAAATCCATCGTGCATTAAATGCGATTTCGATCCCGATCCCGATAGCGATTTCGATCTGGATAAACAAACAAAAGATGTGCCGCCATGATTAAAACCGTTTTTTAATCATAATAAGGTTAATTCCCCGCTGCTTGCGGCGGGGTCATTCATTAACATTAA